>JAUXGL010000273.1 GCA_030622135.1 Deltaproteobacteria bacterium | reverse complement strand
TCGAGTTGGGCGTCACCACCCTGGACGTGGCCAAGCGCATCTTGGATTTCGGCTTCCATCCCCCCACGGTTTACTTCCCCCTGGTGGTCCACGGCGCCATGCTGATCGAACCCACCGAAACCGAATCCCCCGAAACGCTGGATGAGTTCATCCAGACCATGAAGCAGATCGCAAAAGAGGCCCGAACCGATCCCGAACTGGTCCGCACCGCCCCCCACAACACCGCAGTCCGCCGCCTCGACGAAGTCAAAGCCGCCCGCGAACCAATCCTGACCTGGAAACCGGAGGATGAGGTCTGACCCCATCCCGTCATCTACGGTTGTCGGCGGAACCTAAACGCTCGGATCTTCGGCCGGTCGCCTATCTCGAAGAAGAAACCGAACTGGAAGCGGATCGAGCCATCGTTCTCCAATAGGCCCCGGGGAGGATTGGGGAACGGGGAAGCCAGTTGGAAGGCGTGGACGGCCTCGTCGTCGAGGAAACCCATCCCGCTGGAGCGGGCCACGGTGACATCCGAAAGCTCGCCCGCGGAATCCAGCACCACGTTCAGCACCGTGTAGCGATCCTTCACGCCGTAGACGTTGCCGTAGGGATCGTGGCGCAGGTATATCTCACCGGGATTCCAGTGATCGCTGACCCCGCGTTTGACCCGATTGAAGAAGGTGGCGTAGCGGAACTCCTTGCTGTTGAGCAGAGTCTCCTCGCCCTTGGGCACGTCCCTTATGTAGTCGTTGGCCGGGGCTCCGGTGACCATGTCCAGGTGCTTGAGGGCCGGCCGGCCGAGCATGGCCACATCCTGCCGGTCCTGCCCCTCTTCACCGGCCTCCCCTTTTTCTTGCTCGGCGAATTTCCCCTGAATCAGACGCATGCGATCCGAATTGCCCTGGATCTCGTCGCTGGCCGAGTACCTGGGCAGATAGCCCATGTCCAGATCCAGCTTCAGCTGCAGGGACTGGCGCTTCTTGATATCGGGCAGCTCAAAGGCGAAGGCCTGCTCTTGGGACTTGGTCTGGCGCTGGCCGGATTTCTTCATCAAGAGAGTTGCTTCCGCGTCCCCGGTCTCGGTCTTTTGCTCGCTGGCCCGGCGCCGCTGGAAATCCGCCACGGTGGGTCGCGGCTGGGCCACGCCGTAATCCTTGCGCTGATTGCGGCTGACCGATTCCTTCTCCACGCGGGTGTTGTGCTCGGACAGGAATTTCGCCTGGTCGGGCCGCCGGTTGTCCGGCGTGGGGGCCACGTCTACGACCTGCCCCTTCAGATCCTTCGACTTTTCTTCCTTTTCCTCTTCGGCTACCTGCTCCTCTTCTCCGACCTCCCGCTCCTCGACCTCCACCTTGGTCTGCACCTGGCGGTTTTCCGCCCAATCGCGCGGGGACGTGGCGACCAGGGTCACCTTGGTGGCATCCTCCACCTTCGCCTGGGGAAACAGGGTAGACCAGAACTCGTACATATTCGGGAGAATGTCCGAGAGCAGCAGCTCGAAATGCACCGCCAGCGCCACCAGCAGAGCGATTGTCAGGGCCTTGCGCCCCATTTTTCGCCGCGGGATCAACATGGCAATTGCCCCATACCCCCCCATCTTAAAAGATAACACCGTCGCGTTAAACCGTCAATTCGGGCTCTCCGAACTCCGGGCTTCCGAGCCTGGCTTCCGAGCTCCGGGCACCTCGACGAGCGCGTTTCAGAATTCGGAAGCGAAGTAGAAGGTCCGTCCCTCCCTCTCGCGCTGCTGGACCTTCCCGGCCCTGACGGCTTCGCCGATAATCTTGATGACTTCGTTGGGATGTATCCCCAAAGAGGAGTGGATGTCCTCGACGGTGCAGGGACGCCTCGAGATCGTCTCCAGGATTTTCCGCTCGGCGTCCCGGCCGGAGCCCGAGACTTTGGGGCCGGGGGCCTTGGGGCCCCGGTAGTCCGCCACGATCCGGGCGGTGGGACCAAAGGCCCGGGCGGCCACCTCGAGGCGCTCCGCCTCTGAGGCAATCGCCCTCCCGCCGGGCACCGGCCGCACCGGGGTATTGATGTCGATGGAATCGGCGCGGATGGATCCCAGCCGGCCGGCGATGCGCTGGATGCTTGCGTCCGAGTCGTTCTGCCCCCCGACCAGCATCACCTCCAGCCGGACCGTGCCGGGATGTTTTCCGCAGACGATCTGCAGTCCCTCGAGCATGTCCACGAAGCCAATGGACGGGTGCGGCCGGTTGATCTGCTGGAAGATCTCCTCGTCGCCGGCGTCCAGGGAGGGCACCAGGATGTCCGCTTGCAGCGCATCCCGCGCAACTTCCTCATCAAAAAGCAGCGCCCCGTTGGTCAACAGCACGACCGGAATGTCGCAGAGCTCGCGCAGGCCGTCGATGAGCGGACCGATGGAGCGGTACAGGCAGGGATCCCCGCTTCCCGCCAGAGTAATCACGTCGGGCCGCGGCCCCGAATCGAGCGCCGTCTGCACATCCGCCAGGACTTCACCGACTCGACAGAAGTCCGTCCGTTCGACGGTCAGCTTGGTGGTCTTTCCTAGCTGGCAATACACACAGTCGTAACAGCAGGTCTTGAGGGGAACCAGGTCGACACCCAGGGAAAGTCCGAAGCGTCGCGAGGGAACCGGACCGTATACCCGTCGCTTGGTCATGCCGCCAGTGTATCCGCCCCCGATCAGAAAGTCGACTGCCAACCGCTGTCCCGGATCCACCACCTCGTTCTGCAACTCCGCGTCGCGGCACCGAAGTCGATGCTCGACGTGGAGAACCACGCCTCCGCTCGACTTCAGCGCGGCTCCTTGATTTGCAAAACGATCTGGCGTCCCGGAAAAAGAAGGGTGGAAAATCCTGGGCTGTCAGAAACATGGCGGTTACCCCATAAAGACCCCCCGAAAACCGTTGACACGTTTTTTGCGCTTTCATATGATGCCAATCTCTCTTGTAATCAGTTGGGAATACAGGCAGGTGCTTAATTTTCCGATCAAGATAGGAGGATGAGGTTATGGCATTGGATCCCACCAAACATCAGGACTGGGAAATCGCGGAAGAGGCCGAGAGCCGCATGAAGCGGACCGAGGCGCTGGCCGAAGAGTTGGACATCACCAAGGACGAGCTGCTGCCCCACGGCCACCACATCGCCAAGGTGGACTACGCCCGGGTGCTCGATCGGCTCAAGGACAAGCCCGACGGTAAGTTCATCGAGGTGACCGCCATCACCCCGACGCCGCTGGGCGAAGGCAAGTCGACCACCACCATGGGCCTGCTCCAGGGAATGGGCAAGCGCGGCAAGAAGGTGGTGGCCTGCATCCGCCAGCCATCCGGCGGGCCGACCATGAACATCAAGGGCTCCGCCGCCGGCGGAGGTCTCGCCCAGTGCATCCCGCTGACCGAGTTCTCCCTGGGGCTGACCGGCGACATCAACGCCATCAT
>JAUXGL010000122.1 GCA_030622135.1 Deltaproteobacteria bacterium | reverse complement strand
TTCACTGCCTTGGTGACTTTGTCCTTGATGGTTTTGGTGGTTTTCTGGGGGTATTTATCCCAATTGCCTCCGAACTCACAGTTTTTTACATAGTTGTTCCCACATTTGCATTTGCCCCTAGGTCCGGTGCGGACTGCACAAAATTTACCCTTTTTTACTCCCTTGGAATGTTTTTCTTTGTCGGCCATCCGGTTCCTTCCGTTTCTTTACTTGGGGGGAGCTGCCAGTAACACTGCCGCGCGTTGAAAGTCAGTCGAGAGTTCACATCGCCACGTGGTTCAAGTACGTCTCAAAATCCCCGGTGCCTGGTGGCATCCAGACAACGTGCAGAATATATTAGCCCTGCGTATGCTCAAGGCCAACAGCTGGTGGGACGAATACTGGAAATCCCAACGGAAACAGTGGGCTCAGCGCGCACAACGCTTCGCTGCCAAACGCGATCCGCCTGAGCCGTCCGAATTCCCCTCTGACCAATAGCGCAGCCCAGCTCCCCCCCGTCTCCACCAAGGAGGCTCCAACTGCTTTGCATCACACCCCTGTGGGTCCTTTGCCTTGAACCACTTCATACTGCGTATATATACACAGCTTGCCTTAAAACAAGCCTTTTCTCAAATTCGGGAATTTGCCCAGGGGGAACTCGGCGGGAAACTCAGCGCCTACGGGGGGCTACCGGTATGGGGCGGAGCCCCTGCCGCAGGACCGCAGGATACGTGAGCCGGCTGTAAGGAATTGGTTCAGAGCTTCGCGGTACGCGCCGGAACGGATCTGGAAAACAGGTACCGGAGGGTGTCCCCCGGGCTCCAGTCTCAGCGGACCCGTTCGGAGAAGGTGCCGTCCTTGGTGGATATCTTGATCACGTTGCCGGTCTCTATGTACAGGGGGACCTGGACGCGCAGGCCGTTGGACAGGGTGGCCGGTTTGGTGGCCGAGCCCTGGACCGTGTCGCCCCGGGTGCCGGGCTCTACCTCCGTGACCTCGAACTCCACCGTGAGCGGTAGCTCCAGGTCCAGGAGCTTGCCTTCGAAGAACAGGGCCTTGCACTCCAGGCCGTCGGTCACGTAACTGGCTTTTTCGCCCAGGTCTTCCTTCTGCACGTTGAACTGGTCGTAGGTGGTCATGTCCATGAACACCAGGGCCTCGTCCTCGTCGTAGAGGTACTGGACGGCCTTCTTCTCCAGGTCGGGCTCTTTGAACTTATCGCCGGACTTGAAGGACTTGTCGAAGACCTGACCGGTCTTGAGGTTGCGCACCTTGATCTTGACCAGGGTGGCGGCGCCGCGCGCCGACGGCGTCTGGGTCTGGGTCTCCATGATGGTGTAGGGATCGCCATCGATGAGGATGCGCACGCCTTTCTTGAAATCGGATGTGGTGATCATGACGAGATGTTTACCGCGTACCCGCGCTTGCGTCAATTGCGAAAGTAGGTTAGCTTGCCTGCGGCATGAGTGAAGCTGCGCAAAAGGAACCGGTCGAGAAGAAACCCGACAAGAAGAGCGATGTTCGGGGGCACGTTATTCTTGCCGCGCCGGTGTTCCTGCTCTATCACCTGGGCCTGCTTGTCTCTCCCCTGGCGGCCAACGGGGTGGATCCCATCACCCGGCTGATGGGGTATTTGGCGGGGATGAGCACGCTGGTCTACCTCCTGGTTATGGGGGGAGTGGTGGCGGCCTATGTGATCTGGGTTAGCCGGCTCTCACGCAAGCGGCGGTTCCGGCCCCGGCGCTTCCCCCTGGTGATCCTGGAAGCCGCGGGTTACGCCGTGGTCATGGCGCCCTTGGCTAGCCTGCTGCTCAAGCAGCTGCACGTCCTGGCGTTTCCGCTGGCGGAGATGGGCCTGGTGGACCGCGTGGTGGCCTCGGCGGGGGCGGGGTTCTACGAGGAGCTGGTTTTCCGGCTTTTGGGGATCGGCATACTGGTCTTTGTCTTCGAGGCTCGCAAGATGAGGCGCTGGCTGGCCTTCCTGCTGGCGGTTTTGATTACATCGGCGGTTTTCTCGGGGTTTCACTACCTGGGTCCGTTGGCGGGTGAATTCTCGCTGGGGAGCTTTTCCTTCCGGTTCGTGCTGGGTTCGATGCTGGCGGCCGTATACATCTTCCGCGGTTTCGCCACGGCGGTTTACGCGCACTTCCTCTACGACGTGTACGTCATGTGCGTCTGGATGGCGTGAGCTTCACGTCGTCGGCCTCGATGAAGATCTTGTCGGCGGCGGGAACGACTTGGCGGATGTTCTCCTCCATTTTGTCGACCACGCCCTCGAGCTCGTCGGCGTGGAGATGATCCTCGAAATCCACGTTCATGGTTACCAGGATCCGCCTGGGCCCCATGTGCATGGTCAGGACCTCGCCGACTGCCAGGACTCCCTGCGTTTCCGAGGCGGCCTTGCGTATGGCGGCCACGTTTTCGGGGCTGGCCGCCTCGCCGATTAAAAGCTCCTTGGTCTCGTGGGCGAGGACGAAGGCCACCAGCGCCAGCAGCAGGCCTATCAGGATGGAGGCGATGCTGTCGAAAAGCATCATTCCGGTCAGTTGGGCCAGCAGCACGCCGAAAAAGGCGATGGTCAGGCCGCACAGGGCCGCGGTGTCTTCGAAGAACACCACCGCCACGCTGATGTCCTTGGTTTCCCGGGCCGCTTTAAAAAGACCGGTGCCGGGCCGGCGGGTCTGGTTTAGCTCCTTTACGGCGAAGAACAGTGCCACCGATTCGATCAGGGCGGCGACGCCCAGAATGGCGTATATGAGCCCGGGGCGCTCGATGGGCTGGGAGTCCTGGAGCTTGTGGATTCCCTCGTAGACCGAGACCACCGCCCCGACGAAGAAGAGCATGTTGGCCACCACGAACGACCAGAAGTATTGCTCCTGGCCGTAGCCGAACGGGTGGGTGCGGTCGGGGGGTTTTTGGCTCCGCTTCAGGCCGAGCAGCAGCAACATCTGGTTGCCGGTGTCGGCCGCCGAGTGCACCGCCTCGGCCAACATGGCCGAACTCCGGGTGATCAGCGCCACGATGAACTTGATGACGGTGATCAGGGCGTTGCATGAAAGCGCGGCCAGAATGACGAGCTTGGAGCCGGATTTCATGGTGATGGAATTTGTAACATAACCGGGAACAAAGGGACAACGTTTTGGAGGTTATGGTATGGTTGGCCGGATGGGCCCGAAGGTTATAGCCAGCGTTGGCAAGCAGATTCTCGAAGAAGCCAATACGATCCGTGAGGATCTGCACCGACATCCCGAGCTGGCCTTCCAGGAGCGGCGAACCGCCGGGATGATCGCCAAGTATCTGCACGCGTTGGGCTTCGAGATGGTTTCGGAGAGGGTGGCCGGCACCGGAGTGGTGGGACTGCTGCGGGGGGAGCGGCCGGGGCCCACCGTGGCGCTGCGGGCGGAGCTGGATGCGCTGCCTATTCGGGAGAAGACCGGGCTTCCTTACGCATCGACTTGCGAGGGCGAGATGCATGCCTGCGGGCACGACGGGCACATGGCCATACTGCTGGCCACGGCGCGGGTTTTGGCGGGCATGCGGGAGATCATCTGCGGGATGGTGAAGTTCATCTTTCAGCCCGGGGAAGAGCGGGGAGGTGGAGCCGGAAAGATGCTGGAGGCCGGCGTGCTTTCGAACCCCCAGGTCGGCGCCATTTTCGCCCTGCACGCCCGCCCGCAAATCCAGGCGGGAGAGATCGAGCTGGACCTGGTGCCCGCCGCGGCTTCCAATCCCTTCGAGATCCGCATCATCGGCAAGGGCTGCCACGCCGCCTATCCGCACATGGGGATCGACCCGATTCCCATCGGCAGTTTGATCGTAAACTCCCTCCAGCAGATCGTCAGCCGGCAGGTGGCTCCCTACCAGCGGGCCGTGGTGACCGTGGGGGCTTTCCATGCCGGCAGCCGGGGGAACATCATTTCCGAGGAGGCGGTGCTCCGGGGCACCATCCGCACCCGCGATCCCGCGGTGCAGAAGAAAATCGTCGACTCCGTGGGCCGGATCGCCCGGGAGATCGCCGGCGCCTTCGGTGCGAAGGTCGACGTGCGCTTCGAGAGCGGAACTCCCCGGGTGGCCAACACCCCCCGGTTGATGGATTTGGTCCGGCAGGTGGGTGTGGAGGTGCTGGGGGCCGACAACGTTCGGGATGCCGATGAGGTCACCATGGGCGCGGAGGACTTCGGCTGTTACCTCGAAGAGCAGGGTGGTGTGCCGGGCTGCCTGTTCCGGCTCGGGGTGGAAACGGACGAATCGGTGCACAGCGCCAAGTTCGACTTCGGTCGCCAGGCGCTGGAAAGCGGCATTTTAATGATGAGTAATCTTGCGATCCGGTACCTGGCGGGTAGATAATCGAAATGTAATGCGTTGGCGCTGGATACCCATCCTCCTTCTTTTGCAGTTGTGCCTGTCCGGTTGTCCCAAGCGGGATACCGGCGAAATCAACGTGGACGAGATTCAGAAGGCGGTCGATTCGGTGGAAGACCACCTCAAGGCCATGCGGGTGGCTCTGAAGGCCAAGAACCTGGGCGACGCCGAGGATCAATACGAGGATGCGACGGAGATCATGGAGGACAACCAGGCCCAGCTCGCCGCCTATCCGGAACTGGGTTTGCTGAAGGAGAAGGTTCACGAGGCCGAAAGTGATCTCTGCTACGGCTTTGTCAGCATTTCGCTCGCGCAGTTCTTCGATGCCATTCGTCAGAAGATCGTCAGCGGGGCTCGGTCCAAGCTGAAGATCGCCAGGCGGGAGTTCGAGCGCTGCAAGCCGAAGATCGAGAGCCGCGACGACTTCGTGGCCTTACAGATGAACCTGGATACCGCGCCGCAGTCCCTAAAGGATCTCGAGAAGGAGTTGCTGCGCGACACCTGGCTGAAGGAGATTGCCGGCGTCAAGAAGGACGCGAGAGCCGGGATCCAGGCGATTACGAAGAAGCTCACCAGCTTGAGGAAGCAACCCAACCAAAAGGAATTGGCGCTGGAGATCGACTTGGACATCAAGTCGGTCCGGGGGTCGATTTCTGGGGACCGGGAGTACTCGGAAGATCCCGAATGGTTGTCCGTTGCCGGCACGGTTACCGGGGAGCTACAGGAGTTGGACAACCAGCGAGCCGGCCTGGTCCGCCGCGGAAAGATCCTGTGGACGGTCAAGGAGGTTTTGCCCAGGTGTCCAGGTTGGTCACCATGGGTGTGACCTCGCGCAATCGCACCGAGGCCCTGAAGAAAGTGAAGATTGCCTACAAGGGATACCTGCGGTGCGAGGAAATGCTGAAGAAGGCGCTGGGGGAAGAAAAGGGCCTGGCCAAGTTTACATTCCGTTGGCGCGGAGCCAAGAAGAGCGCCGCCTGGCTGCGTTCGCACTGCAAGGCCAACCGGCGCATAACCGAGCGGGTGGTGACCAAGCTGTCCGGGAAGAAGCCCCCCAGGAAGACCGAGAAGAAGGAAGTCAAAGAGACCCGGAAACCCGTCGGGAAGAAAAAGAAAAGGAAGAAGAAGAGCAAGGGGCGCCTCCGCCGATGGTGACCTAACCCCCCCTGTGGTTGGGGGGGGAGGTCAGTGCGCGGTGGGCTCCGAGCCGATGTTGGGTACCAGGAAGAAGCGGGAGCGGCCCACCACGAGCTGATCGCCGCATTTCAGGTAGGCTGTGTGCGCCTTCCGGTCGTTGACCTTGGCTTTGCGATTGTCGGCGCAAACCAGTCGGTAGGTCCCGGGGCCTGCGGGGCAAATGCGGGCGTGGATCGGGCCCACCCAAAATCCCCGGGCCTGAATGTCCACCCCCGGGGCTTTGCCAATGGTGATCTCCTGGCCCAGGGGGAGGGAGACATCGTCTCCGACCAGGTAGGCGGGGTTGTCCTCTTCCCTTGAGGTCATCACCATGGTTTCGTCTCCCCGGCCGGTCTTCAAGGATTCGATCAGGGAGATCTCGAACTTGCCCAGGCCGATCCGGTCCCGGAGACCTACGGGAGCGCGGGTGATGGACTTGGCGTTGAGCCGGGTGCCGTTGGCGCTTCCCAGGTCGTCTATGCAGAACTCGCCGCGGTCCCAGGAGAGCCGCGCGTGACGGCGGCTGACGCTGAGGTTGTCCAGGATCAGCTCGCAGGTGTGATCGCGCCCGATGGTCATCGACGGGGGCATGAAGGGTCTTTGCAGCACCACGCGACCACCCAGGCGCACGATGATGGTCATGGGCGGGGGCGGCTTGGCCGCCTTGGACAGCTTTACGAACCCGGTTCCGGCATTGGGATCCGGCTCGATGGTGAGCTGCTTGAACACTTCCACTTTGCCCGGTCCCAACGAGGGCTCGAATGCATGTAGCAGGAAGGCGTCTCGGATGTTGGGTTCCTCCCAGGCATCTTTCGGATCGCCGAAATACAGCCGGGTGGGGTTTCCGTTTTTTAAAAAGAGCAGTGTGCGCGTACCGTTACGCTCCAGCGCCACGGCCGCGTCCTGTTCTTCCCGGGCCAGAACGTCCAGAACGTGCTCCAGGCTCACCAACTCGGTAGAAGCCTGCACGACCGGCCGGTTGCGGAAGTGGACCGCCACCAGCAGAACCCGGATGGGATCGCTGCGCACCAGGCTGCAGACCGGATTTTCCAACTGGCGGGCCCGCAGAGGGAAATCCTTGAGTGGAATCCAGGAGTAGACGTCGCCGTCCAGCAGGCCGGCCAGGTGGGGCACCGAGCGGTGAATCAGGCAGGTCAGGCGGGTCTCCTCGGTTTCCAACTCCAGCCTTCCCTCCGGGCAGTGCCCCTGGGAGAGCAGCCGGTCGATCTCCGGGAAGACCTCTTCTTCCCGAAACACGCGACCGGTCATGACGGTTTCACCCGGTGGAAATCTTACGGGAGCCATACCCGGGATGATCGATCAAGGTAGGGGAAGATGGCAAGGAGTTATTGATCCCGGTACCATATTTTTTCTCCCCGCGGCGTCATCAAGAGCGTTCCCCTGTCGGTGATCTTCAAGACGGCGCTGGGGGTTATGGGGACCTTGCCGTCCTGGCCGGGGAGGTCGGCGAGCAGGTGGGGTACCACCAGGCCCGAGTGCCGGGCGCGCAGGCGGACGATTATATCCAGTGCGCGGCGCATGGGAACCTGGAAGTGGAGGGTGCCGGCGGCTCGATCGAGCTGGAAGAGGTAGTGGGGCTTGACGCCGGAGTTTGCCAGGGCCCTTCCCAGGGCGGCCTGCGCCGCCACCGAGTCGTTGACGCCGCGCAGGAGGACCGCCTGATTGAGCAGGGGAATGCCCGCGTCCCGCAGTCGCCGCAACGACCGGCGGGCCGCGGTGCAGAGTTCTTTTTCATGGTTGAAGTGGGTGACGAACCAGAGTGGCCGGTGCCTTTTCAGCGTGCGCACGAGCCCCGGGGTAATCCGCGCGGGGAGGGTGACGGGGATCCGCGAGTGAATGCGCAGGAGATCGACCCGGGTTCGCGCGCGGGAGGCTTGCAGCCGGCGATCCAGGGCGCGGTCGGACAAGAGCAGGGGTTCGCCTCCGCTCAGGATGACCTCGCGTACTCCCCGGTTTTTGGAGACCGCGCGGGCGATTTCTTCGGCACCGGCCACCGGGCCGGGCGAGGACCAGTAGCGCTTGCGGTTGCAGTGTCGGCAGTGGACCGGACACCGGGCGGACACCAGCGCCAGCAGGCGATCGCCGAATCGGCACAGCACTCCTTTTTCCACCTGGAAGGCTTCCTCCCCGAGGGGATCCCGGTCGCCCCCCGGGCGAAGCTCGCGCGTATCGGGCACTACCTGCCGGCGGACGGGGCAGCGGGGGTTCTCCAAGTCCATCAGCGCCAGTAGGTGGGGAGTGATGCGCAGCGGATAGGCTCGAGTAACCGGTTGCAGGCGTCTGGTTGCATGGCCGAGCCGAGTGAGATCGGTGACGGATCGGGACAGTTCGTTGCGCCAAGTCATGGGATCCTAGATCCTTGTCACTTATAAGGGTGACGGTGTGCGCATGTTTTCCCGAGTACAATAGCACAAATCAGGGGATCTAGCGACGGTTGAGGAAAAGATGGATTTCGTTGTAGTATGAGTTACTTCAAGGAAAGGAGTACGGATATGAGACGGAGCTTTTTGACTGTCGTTGTTTGTTGCTTTGCGGTTGCGGTCTTGGCCGGATGCGGGACCTCCAGCCCCTCGGGCGATACTTGTCTTACGGACGCCGATTGCGAGTCTGACGAGCAATGCCTGGGAGGTCGGTGCAAGTCGCGGGCCTGCTCCACGGATGTGGACTGCGCTCCGGGCAAGACCTGCGAGGACGGAACCTGCACGGACGTTACCAACTGTCAGGATGACTCGGATTGCAACGGGTCCCGCTGCGATACGACCACGGGCAACTGTGTGGAGTGCCTGGAGAACGCCGACTGCAGCGATCCGACGCCTATGTGTGACACCGGCACGGGAGCATGCGTGGAGTGCCTGGAGGACGGGGACTGCGGGCAGGACGAAGCCTGCCAGAACGGCCAGTGTGTGAGCGTCGCCTGCACGACCGATGCCGACTGCAGCGATCCGACGCCCGTGTGTGATACCGGCACGGGAGCATGCGTGGAGTGCCTAGGGGACGGGGACTGCGGGCAGGACGAGGCCTGCCAGAACGGCCAGTGTGTGAGCGCCGCTTGCACGACCGATGCCGACTGCAGCGACCCCACGCCGTTCTGCGACACAATTACGGGAGTGTGCGTGGAGTGCCTGTACGACGCGGAATGTCCGCGGGGTTCGATCTGCGAGAACAACCAGTGCCAAGAAGGTTGCCGAACCGATCGAGATTGCCCCCAAGGACAGGTGTGCGACACGTCCGGCGGAGTTGCGGGGGTTTGTGTGGAGTGCCGAGACGATGCGGATTGCCCGCCCAACTGGACGTGCGGCTCAGACGGTTTCTGTCACGCGGCCTGCGGCAACGATCGCGACTGTCCGCCAAACCAGGTCTGCGACCGCAACCTGGGCTACTGTGTCGACTGCATCGATGACACCGACTGTGCGTCGGGAGAGCGTTGCGTCGACAACGTGTGTGTCCCCTGGTGCGATACCGACGACGACTGTGGTCCGGGCGAGATCTGCGAGAACAACCAATGCATCCTTGGCTGCCGCGACTCCAGCCAGTGCCCGCCGGGTACATACTGTGACAACAACCAGTGCATCCCCGGCTGTGAAACCGATGCCGATTGCTTTCCAGGCGAGGTTTGCACAAACCACGAGTGCATTCGCGGCTGCCAGTCGGACGCCGATTGTGACCTGGGTTTCATTTGCGATGGCAACATCTGCGTGGAGGGCTGCCGGGACGACCGCGACTGCCTGCCGGGCATGTATTGCGAGCAGGGACAGTGCGCGGATGGTTGCACCAGCGACGATGACTGTCCCTGGGGTATGCATTGCTGGGTGCAGCAGCACGAGTGTGTGGAGTGTGTGACCGACGATCACTGCTGGGATCCCATCGGCGAATCCTTATGCGATCAGCAGACTCACACCTGCGTGCGGGTTTGCCGGGACAACCAGGACTGCGGGCGGAACGAGGTTTGCGACACCACCCTGAATCCGGCCGTGTGCGTGGAGTGCTACGCCGGTGACACCAGCGTCTGCGATGGATGGGGCCTGGTCTGTGACGTCGCCCGGCACACCTGTGTCGAATGCCTGCAGGATGGCGACTGCCGGGATTTAACTCGGCTCCATTGCCTGACCGACTTCAACATGTGTGTGGAGTGCTATGACGATCGGCACTGCGACACGGGTAAGATCTGCGACTTGATCGCGTACACCTGCCTGCCCGGAACCGGCCGCGGGTTGTGCGAACCTTGCAGCGACGACAGCCAGTGTGGCGGTGCCCAGGATCTGTGCGTGGAGTTCCGGGATCCGGTGGGGGCGCAGATCGTCGACCAGGGTTGCGGTCAAGCCTGCGGGGGATCTGGTTTGCCCTGCCCGCCTGGATACCGGTGTGCACAACTGGGAATGAACACCATACAGTGCGTTCCGAACAACGCCGAGGACATTCCCACCTGTGCGGGTATCCGGGACATGGGTAGCCCCTGCAGAGTGGGTGGGAACTGCGGCGTGGAGGACATCCGGGACGGCACTTGCGTGCCGTCGGTGGACGGTGGTTACTGCAGCGTCCGGTGCGACACGAGTTCGCCGGTAGATCCGTCCATGTGTATCGATCCCTGGTCGTGCACCTTACCGGGGGGCTTCTTCGCGGTGTGCACCATCCAGTGACGCCAACACCGCCGCCGCGGGCCCCTCTCACGCTGGCCGAAAACACCGACGATCTAAAGCATGCCATGGTTCGGCTGGCGGGGCGCCCGCTTCTGGCGCTCGACCTGGAAACCACCGGCCTGGACCCCCACAGCGACCAGGTGGTCCTGGTTTCCGTGGGAGACGACTCCGAGCAGTTGCTGGTGGATTGCCGCAAGGTTTCGCTAGAGCCGCTGGTGCCGTTGCTTCAGGGCCCGGTGGTGAAGGTAACCCACAATGGGGCCTTCGACCTGGCCATGCTCCGCTCGTTGGGGGTTTACACCGAGAACGTGCTGGACACCATGCTGATCGAACAGGTGATCCAGAACGGGCGCGCGACGGGGTCGCGCTCTCTGGCTGCGCTATCCGAGTGTTACCTGGGTGTCACCCTGGACAAGACCGAGCGTCTCGGATTCGCGCGCACCTTTGGGGATTTCTCGCCGGCCCAACTGGAATACGCGCGGCGGGACATCTTGGCCACCTACCATGTTTTGCTCGAGCAGGTGTTCCGGTTGTCCGCCGCCGGCCTGGCGGACACCGCCCGGGTAGAATGCGAGGCGGTGCCGGCCTTTGCCGACTTGCACTACGACGGGGTGTTTCTAGACAAAGAGGCCTGGTCGGGGCTCATCGACGAGGCCCGTGAGGAGCGGGATCGCGCACGCGGGGAGATCGACAAGCATCTGAAGAAGGTCGCATCCGCCGATCTCTTCGGCCGGGTGGACGTCAACCTGGGGAGCGATGCCGAGCTCAAGACGGTTCTCTCCAATCTTTTGAAAAAACGAGTCCAGGATGTAAACAAGACCGCCCTGAGGCATATGGATCACCCGGTGGGCGAGGCGCTGCTCAAGTACCGGGAGATGAACAAGATCGTTTCCGCCTACGGAGAGACCTTCCTGGAAACCATTCATCCGAAGACGGGCCGGATCCACGCCGACTTCCAGCAGATCGGCGCGCCCACCGGCCGGGTGGCCTGCGCCCGGCCCAACCTGCAGAACATTCCCCGTGGCAGCCGCTTCCGCCGGTGTTTTTGCGCTCCCCGGGGGCGCCGGATGGTGACGGCCGACTACAGCGGTTGCGAGCTCCGCATTCTGGCGGAGATGAGCGAAGACCCCGCATTCATCAACACCTTTCAGCGGGGCGGCGACCTGCACGCCATCGTGGCGTCCGAGATTTTTTCCACCCCGGTCGCCAAGGACCGCAACCCCGAGCTGCGCGATCGGGCCAAGGCCATCAATTTCGGTCTGGCCTACGGCATGGGACCGGGGGGCCTGGCCACGGTCACCGGGGTGAGCCTTTCGGAAGCCGAACGGCTGTTGAAACGTTATTTCCAGGCCTACCCGCAAGTGAAGCAGTACCTGGATCGCTCGGCGCGGACGGCCGTCGAGCGGGGCTTTGCCGAAACCCTGGGGGGCCGGAAGCTCTTCTTGCAGATCGGCGAACGGATGGAGGGACCCGACCTGGCCGCCGTCACCCGGGTGGCCAAGAACATGCCCATCCAGGGCACCAACGCCGACATGCTCAAGGTGGCCATGGCGGGGGTCCGCCGGCGCCTGCTCGACGGGGGAATGGACGCCCGCATGGTCAACTGCGTGCACGACGAGATCCTGATCGAGGCCGAGGAAGGCGAGGCCTGGGACGCGGCCGAGGTCGTCCGGGAGGAGATGGTCAAGGCCGGGGAGCGCTACGTAAAGAAGGTGCCGATCGTGGTGGATGTATCCGTGGGGGATTCGTGGTTGAAGTAGCGGGCACGATTGAAGGGCGCTAGAAGTCGAGCGCCAGTCTTAGCTTGAAGTTGCGCCCAATGCCTTCTGTCGCCGACAGATGGTTTCGATAAGCGACATCCGCTATGTTTTCTGAAAGGAAGTTGAGCCGGCCACCCTCGAATATCCAGAACTTGTCGAGGCTCATTCCAGCCGTAGCATCGAGCAAGATATATTGCGGCGTTTGCGTTTCGTCCTCGACGCGCACGCCGTTCTCGTCCATGTGCGCCGCAACTCGATTCTGGCGATCATGATATGTTACCCGTAACTCCAGGTACAAGGAACGGACAACGGAATCGAAACGAGCGTCGAAACGAATCCCGGCAGAGGCACAAAACGGTGGGATCTGTGGAATTGGCTCACCGCTCTGACGGTCCTTTGCCCAGACATAGGAAGCAGACAGAAAGGGTTTCAGATCCAGGTGCTGGAAAAACAGGTCCTCCAGCCATATAGACACCCTGGCCTCACCGCCCATCAACCAGGCCTCGGCCGTGTTGGTATATCGATAGTCGCACTCGTCGCTTTGGGTCTGGGGAGCGGCCGCGATCAAGTTGTCCACCAGGGTGTTGAATCCATAGACCTCGAAAGTCAGCGACCGCACCATTCCCTTGAATCCCAAATCTATGTTGAGGCTTTCCTCCGGCTTCAGATCCGCGTCTCCGCAGTACATGCCCAGACAGGTCGTTGTGGTGAGGTATTTCTCCTGGATGCCGGCCGCCCGAAAAGCACGGCCGACATTCAGGGTTACCCGCGTTGTCTCGCTGGAGTGGAAGACCAGCCCGAAATTTCCGCTAAAGGCATAATCCTCGCCGTGCATTTCCTCCGGATCGAGTTTCTCCTCGGTCGGTACGGGCTGGTTCCAGCCCTTGACCAGATCGAAGCGCGCGCCCAGGTCGATCTGCAGGAAAGACCACGGGGCCCACTCGTCCTGGACGTAGACACCGAAGCTGAACTCGCCTGCGTCGTCGAAATCGATTTTCCTTGGCGAGACAAAGGGATCGAGCGGCGGAGGCATGTAGGTGACGCTGTCGGTGTAGATGTCGACGTTCTTGAAGTTTGAGATGAAGCCTGTGGTGAGAAGGTGGTTGTCTCCAGGTTCCAGAGAGAGCATACCCTGACAACCGGTATGGTGGATGTCTCCGTACTTGTCGGACCGTATGGATGCGTCCCTCCACTCGCCTGGATCCCTGAAAATCTGGATGACGTTGTGGCGATAGTTGTAGCTGTAAAAGGCCGACGCCTGTATTCTGCGGACGACGTTTGATATGTCACTTGAGGCGTATCGCAGGGTAAACCTTGTGACGTCGTCGCCGGGAAAAAATATCCGCCGGTCATTCTCGTCGTCCAGGTTGTTGGCGGCCTTGCCGATGTTCTTGCTGAAATGGTGCATTCCCTCGATCCGCAGGGTGTGCCTGCCGATGCGCAGGCCGGCCTCCCCGCGGAAGCTGCGGTCGTGGTAGTAGCTGTTGTCGATGGTCTTGTTTCCGCTCGCGTAGTTGTCGGCGTCTCGCAAACGGCCGCTTGCGCTCATGAACCAGGCAGGAGCCACATAACGCAGGGTGAGCGTGTTGACCAGCTCCAGGTTGTTGGAGGCTCCGGCAACGCCTATCCTGGCTACGAAACCCGGTTTGCGAAATGGATCCCGGGTGATAACGTTTACCACCCCGCCCAGGCCGTCCGTGCCGTACATGACCGAGGCGGGACCCCGAATGACCTCGATGCGCCGCACATCGTCGGTGTTTAGGAAGAATCCTGTAACCCCCATGGTCTTTTCCGAGTTGATGCGGTCGCCATCTACCAGCATGATCACCCGCCGGCCGCTCAACCCGCGGATGCTTGGGTTCTGGTAGTAGATCCCGCCGTGGTTGAAAAGCGATACACCGGGCAGTTCGCGTATGGCGTCACCGACCGAGATAGGCATCTGCTCCTCAATGTCCTTCACCGAGACGATTCCGACCGGCAGGGCCGTGTCCAGTCGGATCCTGGGGGTCCTGGTGGTGGTGACAACCACTTCCATCAGTTCGTAAGTTTTCTGATCGCCCTCGGGGACCTGCCCGTCGGACGCCTCGCCGATCCCCCGGTCTGCATCCTGTTTCCGTTCCTCCGCGCCCGCTTCTTCCGTTTCCTGCCCGCCTGCCCATGCGGCTCCCGGAAGTACCAGTGCCGCAAGCAACAAGAGTCTGATAACCATTGAACACGCCTCCAGCCGTGGGGCTCTTGCCGTTCTTCTCACCAGGTTATTGATGGAAACCGAATGCATATCGAGACCGTGTTTATTCGGGCTCCGTGGCGATGTTCGCAGAGCCGTCCGGCTGGTGGTAGCACATGACGTCGATCTTGCCCTGCTTGGCGCTCAACACCTCGATTTTCCCGTACGTATTGCCGTCCAGTTTCAGTATGTAGACGTTATCGGTCATGTAAAAACCGGTCGAGCCGCTGCCGCCGTCGCGCCAGGAAGTGCCGATCACCAGGTCGTTACCTTCATCGGCCTGGTAGCTATCCGCGGGCGCCTCGTTGACATCATGGTAATCATCGGCATTGCCGAGACTCTGGGCGGTTACACCGGGCCCCAGAACGATCACCGGGCCCACGGTCGGGTTCTTGGCCACGATGAAATCGTAATCGTCCAGGTCGTCGCCATGGGTCATGACACGGATGTTGATCCGATCCTGGCCGCCGGCCGCCGCGAGGATGTCGGTCCCAACGACCGTCGCCGTGCCGGGCTGCAAGTCCTCCACGCATTCCAGCCCCTCGGCGTGGTAACCGTAATTGCACTCGCACCTGGCCTCCGTGCCCTCCACCTCGCAGGTGCCGTGACCGGAACAGGTGACGCCGTCGCACGGATCTGCGTCCGCCACGCACTCCAGTTCCTGGGCGTGGTAGCCGTCATCGCAATCGCATCCGGCCTCCGTGCCCTCAACCACGCAGTCACCGTGACCCGAGCAGGTGACGCCGTCACACGGGTCGTCATCGGCGACACATCGCAGACCGTCCGCATGGTAGCCGTCGTTGCAATCGCAGCTCGCGCTGTCACCATCCACCACGCAGGTGCCGTGGCCCGAGCAGGTGACGCCGTCACAGGGATCCTGTTCATTTCCGTCCTCGCCGCAGGCGGCGATAAACAAGGTCGGTAAAAGAGAGAACAACGATAAGAATAGATTCATTTTCATTTCAGCACCTCCTTGCGCGTTTGAAATGGTTTTCGTTCATTTCTTGCTCCCTGTACGTTGGACTCATCCTGCTTCATCCTCGCGTTGAAGATAGACGTCTTGCCTAAGTTCGGATTGCCGGCCGGTGCGATCCTGGCGATGGGAGTTCCAACCGGCTTTGCAGGCATCCCTTCTCTTGATAGACACCTCTACCTAACTGCACAAAAAAAACTTTCGGTCACGTGTCCTCCCCGAGAAGAACGGCCTGGGCCTCTTTTCGGCGCAGGGCCACTTGAAAGCCGTCGAGCTTTACCCAGATGGGGTCACCCGTTGGTGCCAACCGCTCGATCTCAATGAGAGTGCCCGGTAGAATACCCATGTCCAGCAGGCGTTGCCGGATCGCACCACGTGCGTTGACCTTGGTCACTTTTCCCCGTTGGCCGGGCTTGAGATCGTATACACTTAAAACCTCTTCCTCTTCGTGGGAGATCTCATGTGGCCTGGTTGTGCAGTTTTCGAGCAGGTATTTGTGAAATCTCGCCAGGAAGTCCCGGTTTTCCTCTGAGGTCGCCTCCAGGAACTCCAGAAAGCGAACGAGACGATTCATTGTGTCGTAGGAAAGACCGTGCTCCAGCGTGCACGCCTCTGCCTGGGCGGACTTCGACGGGATCTGCAGCACGTTTACAAAGAAAGATGCCAAGAGTTGATGCTTGGCGTAGATACGGCGGGCTTCCTCCTCGCCGTCAGGTGTAAGCTCAATATACTCGCGATGAACATATTTTACGAGCCCAAGTCCTGCCAAGCGTTTCAGGGCCGGGGAGACGGATCCCGACTTGACTCCTCGGGCCTTGGCAACGTCCTTGACTCGGGCGAACTTTCGATCCCGCACCAGTTCGTAGACCGTCTCAAGGTAGTCCTCAAGGGCGACGGTAAGGGACGACTTTCTCGTTGGTGTTTTCGACATGCATAACCCTATATTTTAGACACGTCTACCAGTGAAAGATAAGTCTGTCAACCTTTTTTAAGAGCACGTTATAAGGGTTCGCCAGGAGAAGCTCAAGAGCTTGGCTGGCAGCCAGCCCCAAAACTGAATCGCCGTGGAGTTGCCCCTGATTAAGCTTGTGCCGAACCGTTTATTGTAACTTCTCCATAACCCCGGGCAAAACGAGCTAAAAAATGTAGGGTCGGGGTTTATCCCCGACCAAAAGTGGTTGCGAATCGGGCTCTTGCGGGCGGACATAAAGTCCGCCCCTAGTGCGACCGCGAGCGTGCATGGTCAGGAGGGTGAAAGTCCCTCTCAGGCATGCGCTCTCCGGCCTGTAACCGAAAGTAACTG
>JAUXGL010000277.1 GCA_030622135.1 Deltaproteobacteria bacterium | reverse complement strand
GTGATCGGCGAAGCCATCGCCGCGGCCGCCGCATTGCTGGTAAAAGAGGGCGCCGTAGAAACCACCCCCCCGATGACAAAACTACTAGCCACCCAAGGTACTCACCTGGGCCGTCCCTCCCAGGTAGCGCTAGAAGTTAATCACGACAAAGCGGGCATCAACTCCATCCGCCTGATTGCCACCGCCGAAAAAACACTGGATGGCAAAATCCGCCTGCCGTAAAAGGGAGAGTCCACAGATGTTTGAAATTACCAAGAAAGGGAGGTTCGAGATGACGAAACGGTGTTTGAGAAGTGTTTGGCTGTGTGCGGTATTGCTACTTGTCACTGGGCCCGGATGCGGCGACGAGAATGGCGGTGGGGCTTCCGTCTGGCTCGTCACTTACGATCTCACCGGCAGCACTTACTTGATCGATGCCATGGTCGACTTCACCATCACGGTTCAGGAACCGTACGACGAAGATCTCAACATGGGTCCGGGCACGATGACCTTGCGATTCCTAGACGACGCCGGCGCGCCGGCACCCGGGGCTGCCGCGATGGTTGAATACAGCTTGACGCAGAACTTCGTCATGGACCTTTCAATGGTCGGTGTGTCGGTGACGACGGATCTGCAGACCGGTGCCGGACCCGATCAGTCGGGTGTTGCCCAGGGCGAGTTGGCCGCCGGCACGCTGACGTGGAGCCCGGCCGAGGCGGCGCCCCATTGCCGGGATGGTCAGGTCAGTTGCGTGGGCTCCCTGTGTGGATCATCGGGGTTGCCGCCGGAAGGGGATCCGCTCGTGTTCCAAAACGACTGCACCGAGCCGCTCCCGCTCAATCCCTTCGTGTTTACCAACGGGGTTTCGAACTTCACCATGGAGGCCGTGGTGTTGGCACAAGACGCCAATCAGACCGTATCGCTATCGTTCATCGGCACCGAGACCGACCGAAAACGGGTTTCCGCTCCTTGACGGGGGCGTTGCGGCCTTTATCGGTTGCGGCGTTTGCGCTTGGCGTAGCCTTTTATGTTCTTCTGGGGGATTCTCGAGACCGCCAGGGAGTCGGCGGGGACGTCTGTCGTGACGGTGGTGCCCGCGCCGATGATGGCGTTCTTGCCCACCCTGACCGGCGCCACTAGCTGGGTATCGGAGCCGATGAAGACGCCGTCTTCGATGATGGTCGGGTGCTTGTTTACTCCGTCGTAGTTGCAGGTGATGGTGCCGGCGCCCACGTTCACACCGGCGCCGAGCGTGGTGTCGCCGAGGTAGGTCAAGTGGTTGGCCTTGGAGCCCGGGCCCAGCGTGGTTTTCTTCACCTCGACGAAGTTGCCCACCCGGGCGTGGGCCTGGAGCACGGTCCCGGGGCGCAGGCGGGCGAAGGGTCCTACCTGGGCGCCGGGGCCCACCCGGCAGTCTTCCAGCACCGAGTAGGGTCGGATCTCCGCCCCCGATTCGATCTTCGCGTCCTGGATCACCGCTCCGGGACCGATCCGGCAGCCGCTGCCGATCTGTACCCGTTTGTGGATGATGCAATCGGGAAAGATCACCGTGTCTTTCCCGATCCGGACCTCGGGACCCAGATAGGTTCGTTGGGGATCGATGATGGTTACCCCTTTGGCCATAAGGCGATCGATCAGGCGGCGGCTCATTTGCCGGTGGGCCTCGGCGAGCTCCTTGCGATCGTTTACGCCCAGAAGTTCCTTCGAGCCTTTCCGCTGCACCGCCCGGACGACCTGGCCCTTGTGCCGGGCCATCTCGATGAGATCGGTCAGGTAGTATTCGCCCTGCTGGTTCTTGCTGCGGACACCCTTGAGGGCGGTGAAAATGTCGGGAGCCCGGACCAGGTAGATGCCGGCGTTAATCTCGAGGATGCGCCGCTCGGAGGCGCCGGCGTCGGCCTGCTCCACGATGCGGACGGCGCGGCCTTGCTCGTCGCGGATGACCCGGCCGTAGCCGCGGGGATTCTCCAGCCTGCAGGTCAAGAAGGCCACCGCCGCTTGTCGTCCCTCACGTTCCAGGGCGGCCAAGTCCTTGGCCTGCAGGAGGGGGACGTCGCCGTAAAGGATGACCAGCTTTCCCGAGAAACCCTTCAGGGTGCCCCGGGCCGACATGACCGCGTGGCCGGTGCCCCGGGGGGGATCCTGGACGGCGAAACGCACCCGGTCGCCGAAACGATTGGTCAAAAAGCCCCGCACGGCTTCCCCCGGGTTGCTGGTTACTACCACCACGGGCCGGTACCCCCGCTGGATAGCCAGCCGGACGGGGTAGTAAATCATCGGTTCCGAGCAGACTTCGTGCATCACCTTGGGAACCCGGGTGCGCATCCGCTTGCCCTCGCCAGCCGCCAAAATCACACAGGCCGTCTTCATCGTCTTCCTCCCGCGTCGAGAGTGTAGGCTATCTGAAACCGGCTGCCAAGTTGAACCTTAATCTCCCACTCGCCCTCAGCCCTGACGCACATGTTTCTCGGTGTTTGCATTTGCTGATAATTACACGACTATTTGTCGAGAACTGCTTTTCGCCGGCCCCGGCCTTTAACAAAATGTGCCATGCACCGACCTGACCACGCCCCGTTCCCCAGGTAAGTGAATAAATTCTACATGCAGACGAACCGAGCCGAGCCGATCACCAACTGGCTCCGCACATATTAGCTCGCCGCCCACAAATACCGCTTCGAAATTGGTATCCTGGTGTCATACGAGGGTCGGCAACCGACCAGTCGTACCATAGGAATTTTTGGCGTGTTTCAAAATAGGGTAACACTTGAAGCCATGGTTTCCCCCTCACCCCTGCCCTCTCCCCCTGGAGGGTGTCGCAAAAGGTGATAACTGCGAACCAACCTGTAGGGCTGGGGTTCATCCCCAGCCGGAAGTTGAGCGATCTCAAATAGTTGCGGGAGGGTGTAAAGCCCTCACCC
>JAUXGL010000201.1 GCA_030622135.1 Deltaproteobacteria bacterium | reverse complement strand
CCGGCAGGATTCCTACGCCGCCGGGGCGGATTTGTTTCTCGACAAGCCGGTCTTGCTGGGACAGCTTTTTGATTCGCTGCGGCGACTCTTGGGGCTGCAGCAGTGAGACGGAGGGGTGTGTACCATGGCTGGATCCAAGGTCATTGTCGTTGATGACAGCGAGGTCGTGTTGTTTATAGCCTCTACCGCTTTGCGGTCGGTTGGTTACGAGGTCCAGACGTTGATGCGCTGGGATGAGTTGGGCGATACCTTGAAGGATTTCCGGCCCGATATAATCCTGTTCGATGTCAACATGCCCGAAGTGTACGGTGATTTCGCCCTGATGTTTTTCAAGGAGGAGCGTGGCATCGCCGACATTCCTATATTGTTGTACTCCGATATCGATGTGGGCGAGTTGCAACAACGTGCCAAGGATTGCGGGGCAGACGGTTTTGTCTCCAAGGCCTGGGGAGTGGAGCGGATGGTGGAGATTGTCGGCAAGCATGTGTGCCCGGACAAGGGTGCCTGAGGTCCGATACGGTGGATGCCAAGAAGGCTAGAGATGCCCTTCTGGAGAAGTTCCGGCAGATTTGCACGGAGCGGATCAACACCCTGGTGGACCTGTTTACCGAGGTGCAGGATTCTCCGGATGAGTCCGACGTTGTCGAGAAGCTCATGCGCGAGATCCACACGCTCAAGGGCGAGCTGAGGATCATGAGCTTTCCCGAGGGTGGGCAGATCGTACATGCCCTGGAAGACGGCCTCAAGGTGCTCAAGGAAAACTCTTTCGCCGACGCCGCTACGCTATACGACCTGTTCACCGAAGTTTTGGATGCCGTATCGGGTAACGTTCTCGAAGACGTCAAGCTCGACGTCGATGAATACCGTGAGCGGCTCTCCTCTTGGGGAGAGTCCTATCCACCGGTAAAAAAAAAAGATGACTTGAGGGAGAAACCTAAAGCCACTCCCGAAACCCAGTCCAAATCCAAGGGCACCGCACCCAAGGGTACCGCACCCAAGGGCACCGCAAAAGGCGCGGCAAAAGGCGCGGCAAAAGGCGCGAAAACCGCCGAAGCGAGACCTCGGAAAAAAGCGCCGAAAAAGTCCCCGGTAGCCGCGCCGGTGGACACCGTGCCGGACGATTCCCGGCCCCGGATGCTTCGCAACGTGGTTCGCGTCAGCGGTGCCAAGTTGGATCAGCTGGGCGACATCGCCGGCGATTTGTTTACCTCGTACCTGTGTCTGAGCGAGCTGACTTCCGTGATCGATTCCGTGCTTTTAGACATCCGCGGTCTGACCGCGGCCATCAGCCGCGTGGAGGCGGCTTATGCGGAGCTGAATATCCCCGTGGAGCTCCACCCCGCCTGGCAGTGCCAGAAGCTTAACCGGGAGGTGGCCCAGTTACGGCGCGTCTTCAACGACCGGACTTCCGGAATGGCCACTTCGCTGGAGCAGATCATCGATCACGTTCGGGAGTTGCGTCTTCTTCCCGTTTCCACGGTTTTCGACCTCTATCTCTCCGCGGCTCGTGAGATCGCCCGCGAGAGGGGCAAGCAGATTGGTGTTCGCATCGAGGGCGGATCCACGATGGTGGATCGCAGCGTTCTGGATACGCTCAACGACGTTCTGGTTCACATGATTCGCAACGCGGTGGACCACGGGATCGAGTATCCCCAGGAACGCCGGAAGGCCGGCAAGCCGCCCCGCGGAAGTTTGATCTTGCGAGCCCGGGTGGTGGGAGACCGGATCCTGATCGATGTGGAGGATGACGGGAGGGGCATCGACGTGGAGGAAGTGAAGAAATCGGCTTTGCGGAAGGGTGTGGTCAGCGAGATGGAGGCGGAGAGTCTGGATGCGGAAGGTTCCCTGGCCTTGATCTTCCGCTCGGGTTTTTCCACGGCCAAGCAGGCCACCGAGCTTTCCGGGCGGGGAGTGGGAATGGACGTGGTCTGGACCCGGGTCCAGGAGCTGGGAGGCTCGGTGAGAGTCGACTCCCAACCCGGTCGGGGGACCGGTTTTACGCTGGAGATGCCGACTTCCATTGCCATCACGCGCGTGTTGTTGTTCAGCGCCCGGAAACAGGTTTTCGCCGTCTTGGCCACCTTCGTGGACCGGGTGGTCGGGCTGGAACGCGAGGCGGTGATCGATGTCTCCGGGGGTAAGGCGATCGTCCTCGACGATCGAACCATACCCGCGGCCGAAGCAGCCGAAGTTCTGCAAATCGGCAAGGGCGACCGGCGGGAGGGCAAGCTACCGGTCATCGTGGTCGAGCACGGCGGAAGGTCCCTGGCCCTCATCGTCGACAAGGTGTTGGGCGAAAGGGAGCTGACCATCAAGCCCCTGGGCCCGTTTCTGGCCGGCATCCGGGGCGTATCCGGGGCCGCCATGCTGGAGGACGGCACGGTGATTTTGGTGCTGCATGCCGGAGATATCGTTGCCAGCGCCGGCCGGCCGCTGAGCAGGATCGTGCAGCCGCGTGCCCGGATCGATGAGCAAGTACGGCGGGCTTTGCTGGTAGAGGACTCGCTGATCACCCGGGAATTGGAACGTAGCATGCTGGCGTCTTTGGGGTTGCGTGTCGAGGAGGCCGCCGATGGGCGGGAGGCCATGGAGAAGCTCAGGACGATGTCCTTCGATATAATCGTCTCCGACGTGGAAATGCCGCACCTAGACGGATTCGAGTTGACCCAGAGAGTGAAGCAGGATCGGCGCTGGTCGCACATTCCGGTTATCCTGGTCACCACGCGGGGAAGTTCGGCAGATCGCCAGCGCGGCGTTGAAGTCGGGGCCGACGCGTACGTGGTCAAGAGCGAGTTCAAGAGCAAGAGCTTCATCGAAACCGTGCGTCGCTTCTTGCCGTAGCGTTTGAAAGGGTTCAAAACGTTGAAACCGCTCATTCGTGTGCTGGTGGTCGACGACTCGTTGGTATGCCGCGAGCTGCTCAGCGAGCAGCTCAACCAGTCCAAAGACATCCAGGTGGTGGGCCAGGCTTGCAGCGGTAAAGAGGCCATCGTCTTGAACCGGAAACTGCTGCCGGATCTGATCACCATGGATGTGATGATGCCCGGCCTGGATGGCTACGCCACCATCGAAGAGATCATGTCGAGTCTGCCCGTTCCCATTCTGGTGGTGACCTCCGTGCCGGAAAAGGATGGAGTGGGCCGGAACTTCAAGGCATTGTCCGCCGGCGCCCTCGATATTCTGGAGAAGTCGGAAGTAAACGATGAAGCCGCGGAGGCCCTCCGGAACAAGGTCCGCTTGCTGGCGGGTGTACCGGTTATCCACCACACGAAGAAGGAGAAAAAGCAGCGCATCCGGAGCTTGCCGGGATCGTCGACCGGGCACCGTTTTGTCGTTGCCATTACTTCTTCGACCGGGGGTCCCAAGGCCCTGGTCGAAATTCTCGGTGCGCTTCCCAGGAAATATAGCGCCGCTATTCTGGTCACCCAGCACATGCCCTGGGCGTTTACCTCCGGATTCGTCGCCTGGCTGGACCACGAGGTGGCCCTGGACGTGTCCGCGGCGCGGGAGGGCGACACAATCCTGCCGGGCCGGGTTATCGTCGCCCCGGGTGATCGGCACCTGGTCATGCGGTCGTCCGCCACGGTTGGGTTGTCCGACGAGCCCCCGGTGGGCGGTCATCGCCCCTCGGGAACCTTGATGTTCAGTTCCGTCGCCGGGATATGCGGTTCTAAGACCGTCGGGGTTGTTCTGAGCGGGATGGGCCGTGACGGTGCCGACGGGTTGCTGGATCTCCACCGAGCGGGCGGATTGTGCATCGCGCAGGACGAGGCCAGCAGCCTGGTCTTCGGGATGCCCAAGGTGGCTATCGACATGGGTGCCGTCGACGAGGTTCTGGATATTGCCGGCATCACCGACTTGTTGGTGCAAAGCGGGGGTGAAAGAGAATGAGCGGTGATCGGCACCAGCCGGGCAGCCGGTTTTTGGGTGGCGTGGTCAGTCTTGATCCGGAAGTATCCCTGTCCGAGAGGGATGTTTTGAGTGTGGTCGATCGCATCCGTAAGCACGCGGGCATCGATTATCATCCGGGGCAGGGCGTGACCCTGCGCAATGCTTTGGTTCAACGAATGCTGCAATTGGATAAATTCTCGACTGAAGATTATCTCAAGCTCATCCGGGGTGACCGGGGCGATGAGGAGTTGGCCAAGCTGGTTGCCTTGATCGTCGTTCAGAAGACCTCCTTCTTTCGCGACCGGCCGCAGTTCGAGTTGCTGGAACGGCGGGTTTTTCCGGAAATGCTGGCCCGGGGCGCGGCCGGCGATGCGCGGGTTGGTATCTGGAGCGCGGGTTGCTCTACCGGCGAGGAGCCGTATTCCATCGCCATGGCGCTGAAGCGCTGTTCATGGACCTCGTCCCAGGTGAATGTCCTGGCGACAGATATTTCCCGGGCGGCTCTTGGCCGGGCCGCCGGGGCGTGTTATCGCGAAAAGAGCCTGGATGAGTTGGGTGACTGGGAACGCGCCCTTTTCATTCCCGAGGATGGCCGCTGGCGGTTGAAAGAAAGTGTACGTTCTCTGGTCGAATTTAAATTACACAACCTGGTGTCGATTCCTTACCCGCTTCCCGCGGAGGGGCTTTGGGATGTCATCTTTTGCCGCAACGTCCTGATCTACTTCAACCGTGAGACTGTCCGGGGGATCATCGAGAATTTCCGCAGGGTACTGAACCCCGGGGGATATCTGTTTTTGGGTGTGAGCGAGTCACTGTTTAGGCTCTCGGAGGGTTTCGAGTTGATCAGCACCGGAAAAGCTATCGTCTACCGCAATCCCGGGGACCAGGGGAAACCGGTCGTCAAGCCGAGGATCCCGGTGGAGAAAAAGCGATCCCCAAAGTATCCCCGGGGGAGGTTGGTGCCGGGTGCTCCGACTGCTCCGATTGCTCCTGCCGAGAAGCCGGAGTCCGGGTTGGAGGCGAGTGTCCAGGATGCCGAGAAAATGCTGGCGGCCGGAGACCGGGATGCCGCCTTCCGGGTACTTTTCGATTTTACCGCCCAGCGACCCGATGCGGTAGAGCCCTATATGCTGTTGGGTGAGATTGCCCTGGATCGGGGGGCACTGGAGGAGGCCTGGAGCTGGTATCAGGTGGTGTGCGAGTTGCAGCCTACGGATATTGGCACTCATTTTCTCCTTGCCATCGTGCTCTACCGCCTGGGCCATGACCAGGAGGCGGTCGAGCATCTACGCCGGCTGCTTTTCCTCGACGGCAGCCTGGTCCTGGGGCATTACTATCTCGGAGTGGTTGCGCACCGGCTGGGGGACATCGACACGGCGCTCCGGTCTTTTAGGAATGCCTTGACGTCTATTGAAACCGGGGGTGGCGAGAAGGAGCAGGAATTGTTGGGCCGACACAACCTTTCGCTGGAGGAGCTGGCCGAGGCCAGCCAAGCCAGGTTGCGCCAACTGGAGTAGCAGAGAATGGTTGCGCGTGGGGGCCAAGGGATATCCTTCACCGGTACTACAGTAGATTGGGCGTGAAATGATGGCACACTATCTACCCGAGTTCGAGAGCGAAGGGCAGTTGGAGAAATACCCGCTGCCCATGTTATTGGCGCAGATTCTCGAGAAGAATCTTTCCGGGACGCTGCATGTCGAGAGCGGGGAGAGCCGGACCTGGATATGGTTCGACCAGGGGTTTCCGGCGGGAGTGAATATTCCCAATTCCGAGGTGTACCTGGGCATGGTCATGCGGGAGATAGGGCTCATTGACGATGCGACCTTCAATGAGTCTTTGATGATCATGGCCAAGACCAACAAGCTGCGCGGCCAGGTCTTGATGGAGATGGGCAAGATCGACCGGGAGCAGCTGGCCCAGGCCCTTTCGGTGCAGCTGATGCGCAAGCTGACCGAGCTGTTCAACCTATACAAGGGATCCTACCGGTTCGCGCGGGGTGAAGCGATGCCCGGGCGGATGCAGCCGTTTAGGATCCACCCGTACCTGGCAATCTACAACGGCATCAAGAACTGCTACCAGGTCGAAGAGCTGAAGGTCATCCTGGGCGATTTGCTCGTGGGCAAATCCTGCCGGGTCTCGGAGCAGTTTGCAATGAACTCGGGTCTGCTGGAGCTGCCGTCCGACGAGCAGGCCGACATCGAGTTGCTTGCGGAGTTACGCTTGCCGGAAGATTTCGTGCAGGCAGCCGCGTCCGGCACTACCTCCGCCATGCTGCTGCTGCTGGTGCTGCATTGCTGCGGCATGCTGGTGACCGGAGAGGTCGCCTCCGCTGAGAAAATCGCTCCACCCCGGCCGTCGCCGCCGTCGCCGGCGAAGCCCGCCCTCGCATCGCAAGCGGTAGCGAGGACCGCGCCGGAGCCGAAGATCTCCGAGAGCTTCAAGAAACGGCTCAAGGAGAAGGTGCAGCAAATCCAGGCGGAGGACCTGTTGGGGTTGTTGGAGGTGCCCGCCGATGCCGGAGTGGATCAGGTGAAGAAGGCCTACTTGCAGCTGACCTTGAAGTTCCATCCCGACCGCCTGCCTTCCGGTGCGGACGCGGACATCCGGGAGGTCACGAGCTTCGTTTTCTCCAAGCTGAGCGAGGCGTTCCAGACGTTGAGCGATCCGGCCAGGCGCAAGGCCTTCATGCGGACGACGGCCAGGCAGGTGGGAGTGGCCGGGCCGGCCGATCCCGAAAAAGCTCTGCTCGAGTACGAGAAGGGCCGCGTCTTCATCAACAAGAAGGACTACCCCAAGGCGGTCATGCACCTGCGGGAGGCACACGATCTGGATCCCACGAACACCGAGTACCTGTCCCGGTTTTTATGGTTCGGGTACGTGGCCGCCGAGGAGCCCAAGCAGGACAAGCTGCACGAGGTCAGGCTGAAGCTGGATGAGATGTACCGGACAATCCCGGGCAACTTCTACGTGAACCGCTACCTGGCGACCATCTACCGGTTGCTGGAGGAGGGGGAGAAGTACGAGCTCCACCTGGCCAAGGCCAACTCGATCCGTCCCACCGACATCGAAACCGCCCGGGAGCTCCGGTTGTTCATTTCCCGCAAGGAAAAAGCATCCAAGCGCCGATCCTTATTCGGCCGGAAGAAAAAGGGATAACCCGATAACCCCCGATAACCCATGACGGTGTTTCGTACTTGCACGGCAGTGGCTGTCTCAGTCGCGCTGGTGGGCAGCGCATCGGCTGGACCTTACCCGGAGCCGGCCGGCAACCAGGAGCGCCGGAGACTGGATCGGCTCGCCTCCGCGATCGAAGGCTTCCTGGTCTATTCACGCCAGCCGCGCAAGACGGACGACGAAACCGTATGGATGAACGACAAGCTCCAGATCGGGGAGTGGCGGGCCGAGACCGTCACCGAGGGCGTCTGCGCCCGCTGGATCCAGGACGGCCGCCACCTGGCCGTCTTCCGCAATGCCAAGGGAGAACCGCAGGACGGGGTGGTGGGGACGATCTTCCCGGGAGCGTAACATGACCGTTTGGGTCCAGCAGGGAAAGGTGTTTCTCTGGCGCTATCGAGAGGGGGTCAGCAACTACCCAGGCGGACATCTCACCGCCGATGTCGCCGGCTGTCAGTCGCTTGAAGAACTCCTCACCAAGTTCGTTGACACTCCACGAAACCGACAGGCCATGGTTCGCGTGACACGTCCGACTGAAGATGTGCTGTCAGTTCCGAACAATCGTGGGGGAAAGGCCAAATGGAGTTCGCCAGAAGAGCTTCAGATCGAGATGCTTGCCGAAAGCGCCAACCCCGTTGAATGGCGTTTCCAGCCGAAAGGATTTCGATTTCAACTTGTAGCCGGCAAAGGTAAGCTACTCGAACTACGCGACGCGATCCGTGGGATTCCAAGGGGCAAAGGAGATTTCGCAATAGGACCTGAGGACGATTCCCCAGAATCGGCTGCCTGGGAGGACATGTGCTTGTGGATTTGGTGGATGCCTCGGGTGTAACCGTATAACAAGGCGATGAAGCTGACAGACTTTGGCGTCACGGCTCTTGCGGTGCAACAGCCGCGCCGCTTCGCCCGCAGCTTATCGCCAGTGCGTTGGGCCGACGATGCGCTTTCGAATGGGGAGTCGGGTTCTCCGAAGAGGCTCTGGGCGAGGTTGAGAGCCACCGCTCAATCTGTTAGGATTGGGGTATGAAAACGCGGATCTACATAGACACCTCCGTTGTGGGAGGATGCGAGGATGAGGAGTTCCGAGAGCACTCCACTCGCCTGATGGGGTGCTTTGAAAGGGGAGACTACATTCTTGTTGTATCGAACCTTACCGTTCAGGAACTGGCCGCTGCTCCGGAGGACGTTCGGAGGCACTTAAGTCAGGTACCAGAAGAGCACATCTTGGTTCTGCAGCTTGACGCGGAGGCGAGGGACCTTGCAGAGGCCTACATCTCCGAAGGTGTGATCACACCGACCATGCGCACTGATGCCCAGCACATCGCCATGGCGACCGTCGCCCGCATAGACGTCCTTGTAAGCTGGAACTTCAAGCACATTGTGAACCTACAACGGATACGGGGGTACAACTCCGTGAACCTTCGCCGTGACTACCCCGTTCTTGAAATCCGGTCTCCACGAGAGGTCTTGTACGATGACTAGAGAAAAGAAGAAGTTCGACGCCGTCGAGATGATGCGGTCGATCCGCGATGATCTCTCAGAACAGATGGAAGGCATGACGCTGGAAGAAGAACTCGCGTGGCTAGCGTCACAGGATCTCAAGGATCCTTTTCTGAAGCGTCTTCGAGAAAAGGCTG
>JAUXGL010000224.1 GCA_030622135.1 Deltaproteobacteria bacterium | reverse complement strand
TCTCCACCTCTCGCGTGGCCTGGTCAACGACGGTCCTCCGGTTAACCACGTAGACAAGTCGACGAGGAAAGCCGCTCACAGCGCCACTGCGAGCGTGGTGCGCTAGAGCAAGCAGCCAGATCGCGATAGTCGATGTCTTCCCGAGACCCGTTGGAATGCTGCAGGCCTTAGGAAATTTGTTCACGATAAACTCGTCGAATAACGATTTCTGCCACGGGAATGGCTCATTTCCGGTAAGGCACTCGAAGTCTCGTTCGAAGGTCATCTCAGCCACCCTCCTTGGTTTCGTCGATTCCTCACGTGCATCCAACCGTGCTACTTTCCATCCAACGCGTATCGAGGGTAAGGATGGGCGACGCGAATTGTCGCGACAGCGTGCCGACTATTTCCGCCGCCCCATCCACCCCCCGCAATTGTCGGCACACCGTGCCGACTTTGTCCAAAGGGGCGCCGGTTCCAAGCCACGCGTCGATCTCGCGGCACACCAGGAAGAACTGCCGCATGCGAAACAGGTTGTCACGCGTCAGTCCCGACATGTCCGGAAAACCCGCGCGCAGGTCTTTGGCCAGCGACTCCACAATTGCATCGCCCCACCGGGCGGTTTCCTGTTGACGGACGACGATACGGCCGATGTCCCAGTATATGCCGACGAGTCCGGCGTTGACCGCGGGCAGTGCTCGATGCCGTGCCGTGGCGATGTTTTGTGTTACCTCGGCCAGAACTGCCTTGTAGCCGCGGGCCGGGCTGGCTCTGGGACGTCTGGCGGTCATGGCATGGCCTCCCGGCCGATTGCCGTCGAGGAGCACAGGTCCGCCGCTCTGAAGAGCCCAAAACCTCCCGCCCGAGGGTCGCGATGTTTCCGGGAACCGGTCGCAAATTGCGACCGGTTCAGCTCCCTAATTTCCGTCTTACTCGGCCGGAACATGTCTATGTTGTGCTTCACCTTCTATCCTTCCGGCGGCCCCGAGGGTTTCCTCGATTTCCGCCTCTTTCTGATCTTCTTTATCGGCCCGGCGGCTTTGGCCGCGGTGGGGCCGGTATTTCTTTGCTTGGTCTTCTTTATCCGTCCTGCCTGGTAGCGGGCCCAGGAGGTGTGGTGGGCTTGCTCGACCTTTTCGCGTAGTGATGCCGGCGCCAGGACTTCGCAGTGGGGGGTCCAGGAGAGGATCCAGCGGGCGATCTCTTCGGAGACGGGGACGTGCAGCTTCAGGCGGCAGGCGCCGTACTGGGCTTCTTCCAGTTCTTGGGTGGGATGCCAGGTGCATTCCTTTATGTAGCGGGCGGCGGGGGGATCGAAGAGGAGGTCGACCTCCTCGGCCGGGCCGCGGAAGGCGCCGAAGGAGCCTTGCATGTGTTGCTTGACGCTGAAGCCGGGCGGGCGCCTGAAGCGATCGGCGGTTAGGCTGGGTAGCCTTATGCGGTCTACTACGAAGTTGCGCGTGTCACCGCGGACGTGGCAGCGGCCCACCAGGTAGAGGACGCCGTCGTTTAGGAAAATGCCGTAGGGATCCACGGAGCGGCGCATGTCGGAGCCGCTGGAGAAGGAGCGGTAGTTGAACTCCACGGTTTGGCGGGCTTCCACCGCCTTCTTGAGCAGCCTGACCACCGCGGACATGCCGCCGTAGTCGTGCGACGGGCCGCCGGCGTGTACGAAGCTGTCGCGCGCGTCGTCCAGGTAGGCGAGGACTGGTTCCGGGAGTGTTGCCCGGATCTTGGCCAGGGCGTCGTCCAGGGCCTCCGCGAAGACGGTTCCATCCAGTGGGCGCATCAGGCCTTGGGCTATGCCTAGAGCCATCAGCTCGGCGGAGGTGAAGGGGATGGAGGTTGCGTGGCGGAAACCATCCACCAGGGCCCATCTCGAGTTCCGGCCCTCGCGCTCGGTGTAGAGTGGAAACCCGGCCTTCTGCAGGCTGTCCAGATCGCGGTAAATGCTCCGGACCGTCCAGCCCAGCTCCTTGGCCAGATCGGCGGCGGTAATGCCCCGGCGGTGCTTGAGAAGCATCTGGAGGATCAGCCACTGTCTGGCCAGCCGGTCTCCGCGCATTCACCCCTCCCTCGTGGCTCCGATTCCGTTGGTCACAATATTACACTCTACCTGTGACGGGTCCGGTCGCAAGTCATGGTCTCTCGTATACCCCGAACCGATGGACCGGTGTCAACCTCGACGAGTAGAATCTGTTGAGTGCCCATCCCATGATGATCGTATGGTGAGACCATGACAGCGCGAGAATGAACGCCGGTATGCAAGGCGGCGCGCCGTCCGGGGGCTGTGCGCCCGGGATACCCGCTGTCCGCAATTCTCGGGACGCTGTCCCGAGAAGAGGTTACTTCGATTTTTCTTCCAAGAGGCCCGCTTGCCTGAGAATCGACATGAGAGTGCCGCGAGGGATGTCACGAGAATGAACCGGAACCACCACCCGTTGCCTACGCTCGGGATGAAGCAGCACGAGATGGCTTCCAGTTTGATGGTCTTCGACGAAGCCGTGCTCCTTGAGCCTCCTGATGACCTCTCGGGGGGTGAGAGCTGGAATCCTACCCATGGGCCAGTTGCACGTCCACGGTGGCCAGCAACCCCTCGTCGTCGGAAGGAATCGGCTCTCCGTGCTTCTTGAGACTTGCCAGGTAGGTCTCGATGGCATCTCTCGCCATGGACCTGGCTTCCTGGATATCCTCGCCCCAGGTGATGCAACCGGGCAGGGAGGGCACGATCACGGTATAGCCGCCTTCGGGCTCCGGCCGCAGATACACGGTGTATCTCATCTCGATTCCTCCTCCTTAAAGGCTCCAAGTGAAAATATTACAGGAATGCAGAGACACGGGCAAGGGCAACGGACGGATCCAGGGTTGGGGGTGTCACCGTCCTTTTTGACTCTCCCCGACAAGGGTGGTACACTAGTGTTACACTTGGGGCTGAGGGAGGTTGTGGATGCCAACAACCAAAAAGAGAATAAATCTCTCCGTCGATGATCGGTTGTGGAAAGAACTGAAACTCTTAAAGGAACTCAGGGGTGCCCCATCCCTGTCAGCGGTCGTCATTGAGCTCACCAAGGAGGCGCTGGAACTTCAAGAGGATCTCTACTTCGCGAAAATCGCACAAGAACGTGAGCGCGAAGCCACGATCTCCCACGACCAGCTCTGGAAAAAACTGTAGATGTGGAAAATCGTATATAGGAAATCAGTCAGAAAGGACCTCAAGAGAATTTCACCGGATGTTCGAGATATTCTCCGCAGAGCCATCGAGGAGAGGCTTATGATCGATCCCGTTCGGTTCGGGATCCCCCTCAGGCGCACTCTCAAAAGGCTGATGAAGCTGCGGGTAGGCGACTACCGGATTATCTACTCCATTTTAAAGAAAACCGTTGTTGTCTCCATCATATAAGATCGGGCACAGGAAATAAGTCTACAGGAAGTAAAAGACAGCTCGCGCGAGACGACAACCCGGGTCTCAACACCAGGGGCTCGACTGTGAATGGAACTGTCGGCCGATCTCGTGTCAGCCGATCTCGTTGACACTTCTTCCGGGGAGTGATATGGTCCCTCCCGTTGGAATTACAGGGAAATTTCAAAGCCAGGAGGGTGCTATGCGACATGTTGGGATGATTGTCAGGTTGCGATCGCTTCAGGTGATCGTGGTTGGCCTGTTGCTCCTGGGCTTCGTGGGAGCCCAGGCGGCGGAGAGGGACGCCAAGTACTACCAGAAGCAGTTCACGCACTGGAGCCGGGTGATCGCCGATTTGAAGGCGGCCGACGTTACCGAGGGGGCCGGGCAAGACATCGAGGTGATCCGTACCTGGATCAGCCAGGCCCAGGCATTTCTGGCCAGCGAGAGGATGGGCGAGATCGAGCCGTTGCTGCGGCGGATCGAAGCGCAGGCGGAGTACGTGCGCGCCAAGGTCACCAGTCTGGCGGCCGTGGACGCTGCGGACGAGGCCGAGGAACTGGCCAAGACCGCCCAGGCGGAGGCCCAGAAAATAAAGGAAAACGCCGCCGTCGCCGCCAAGAAGCTCGAAGAGCTCGAGTCCCAGGGCCTGTAATAAGGAGCACATGCCATGAAACCAACCATCGGAATCACACTCGCTCTTTTGGGAATGTTTTCATTGATCGGCTGCGGCGTGACCCCGCGTCCGGCGGAGTTGGTGAAAACCGACAAGTACATGCTGGACAAGTCCAGCGTGTCCCGCGCTTCTCGGGCGGCCCCGCAGGTGTTCAAGGTCAGCCAGAAGTATTACGCGCTGGCCGAAGAGGCCTACGACGACGGTGAGATGGAGGATTGCGCCTACTACGCCACCATGGCGGCCGTCAAGTTCTCCACCGCCATCGAGCACGCCAAGCGGTTGGCCGCCGAAGATCGCCGGGCCAAGGCCGAGCAAATCACCGAAGAGGCCAATGCCGTCAAGGCCAAGGAGACGGCCCGGTTGGCCGACCTGAACAAGCGCATCGAACGGGCCGAGAAAATCATCGCCTTGAGCAAAAAGCTGGAGAGCGAAAAGCAGAAGTCGGCCAAGGACAAGAAGCGCATCGCCCTGGAGCTGAAGGAAGCCAAGGCCGAGGCCAAGAAAAAGTTCGAGGCCGAGAAGAAAGCCGCCGCCGAGAGGCTGGCTGCAGAAAAGGCCCGGGCGAAAGAGCTCAAGCAAGAGAAGGAGATCCAGGAGCTGCTGGCGTCGGCGGAGTCAAAGATCCAGACGGCCGAGGCCCTGGACTCCAAGACGTACGATCCGGGCAATCTAAACAGCGCCAAGACCTTCGTCGAGCAGGCCAAGCAGGCCATGGCCAACAAGCGCTACCAGAACGCCAAGGCACTGGCCGTCGACGCCGACAAGAAGGCCGGGGTTGCCATCGCCAGGTCCAAGGCGGAGTATTCCAAGAAAAAGAAGGAAGCGGATCTGCGCAAGGAGCGCGAGGATCTGTTCAAGGCGGCCAACCACCTCGGCGTGGGCTGCAAGCAGGAGACCCGCGGCGTGGTGCTCACCCTCTACGAGATGTTCGCGTCCCGCAAGGCCATCGTGCTGCCCGAGCGCACTTTCCTCCTGGACCAGATCGCCGACCTGGCCTCCAAGTACAAGGATTACCCCATCGTGGTAGAGGGCTACACCGATTCGCGCGGACGCGGCACCGACAACCTGGCACTTTCCCAGAGCCGGGCCCAGTCGGTGCTGGATTATCTGGTGCAGCAGAAGAAGCTGAGATTCGAACGCATCAAGTCATCCGGCTACGGCGAGGCCAACCCGGTGGCGGACAACTCCAAGGCCAAGGGCCGCGCCAAGAACCGCCGGGTGGAACTGATCTTCCTGTTTCGCTAGGCTGACGGCTGAAGAGTTACACTCCGAGACGGTGTGCCACCCCGACAAAGAAAACAAAGATATCCGCACCCGCGTGGTTCAGATCATAGAACCCGAACTCGGCATACGCATCCAGGTCACCCATCAGGGTGTATTGGCCGCGGAAGTATAGCGGTACCAACGTGGCCGAGGCATCGGCAACGCCGACATGAATGCCGAGCCGCGCTTCAAGCGCCAGTGCCTCCATTGGCTGAACCAGCATACCCATGTCGAAATTGATCAGAAAAGCCGTGTCATTATAGAAGCCCAGGCCGATCCCGACGCCGCCGATGGCCGCGAACATGTCGTGGAACTTGAACTTCACCGGCGCATCCGCGACGACTTTGAAGTCGGTTTGAAGCGGCAGGTTCATAGTCAGCCGGCCGGCAACCCGCAATTTATCATCCATGAACGACCCCACCTCGTAGAGACCGTAGATAGGCACGTCGCCGGCGTCGAAGTCGGGAGAGAGCACCAGGGGAAACATGAGCCCGGCTTCCAGATTGTCGGTGATTCCGAAGCCCGTCCCGAGCTGAAGCGAAACGCCATTGAAGTCAAACTCGCCAACAGACCAGTGGACCAAGTGGAAGTTGGCAAAAGGTTCCAGGGTCATCTTGGGGAGGGCCAGGGGCCGGTCGATTTCGGCGGTGGGGTAGCCGGAGGGAGTCACGGTCTCGGGCTCGGCTTCCTCGGCTGCCTGGTCCTCCTCGGTTCCCTCGGTCGTCTCGGGAACCGACCAGGGATCCTCCGCTTCGCCTTCCTCCGCCTCACCCTCTTCGGTTGTGGTTTCCTCCGCCGGAGCGGTCTCTTCCCCTTCCCCCTGGGCCAGTGCCACGGGGTTGAAAGCAACCAGGAACAGTGCCGCTACCAGTAAACTCAGAGTTTTCTTCATAGCAACCTCCCAGATTGATTGTTTACTGAGGCGGAAGGATTCGAACCTTCATTGGCGGAGCCAAAGTCCGCTGTCCTGCCCTTAGACGACGCCTCAATCTTGCCCTACGCGTACCAGCGAACGTCCTCCAAGTCAAGATCAAGACCCGGAAGCAAACCTGTGCTACCATGGGCGCGTGGAAGACGTGAAAGAGAAGATTGATCCGGTTTTTCTCTACGAGATTACCTCGGTAGCCATTCAGGGACTCCTGTACCCCTTCGGAGCGAAGGACCGCGAGTTGGAATCCGTAGGCCCCGGGCGCAGCCGGCCGGTGATTCTGATCCACGGGTACGGGGCCAACCGGGGTTGTTTGTATCCCCTGCGCTGGTACCTGCGCGCACGGGGATTCGACCGCGTCTTCGGATTCAACTTCGGCTCGGCCCAGAGCATAGAAGAAATCGCCGAGCTGCTGGGGAAATTCGTAGAGGAAATCCGCAAGTGCTGCGACGTAGGCAAGCAAACGGTGGATCTGGTGGCCCACTCCCTGGGCGGCCTGGTGGCCCGGGTGTACCTGCAGGAGCTCGGCGGAGCCCGCCGCGTGGACCGCTGCATTACCCTGGCCACGCCCCATTACGGAACCTACAGCTCCTACTGGACCCCCACCGCTCTCGGGCGGCAGATGCGGCCCGAGTCGGATTTCATGGCCCGGCTCAACCGGCCGGACAAGCGCGCGCCCGGCGTGCGCTTCACCTCCCTGTGGGCCGACAGGGACCTGATGGTCCTTCCCCGGGAGAACGCCATCTACCGCGAGGGTGAAGACATTCCCATAAACGGTATCGGTCACGCCGGCCTCCTCTTACACCCCCAAACCCTGCGCCACGTCTTGGAGCGCCTCCGCTCCGGCCAGGATATTCCCTCCACCCGTATAGAGCGCACCGCCCAGCTGGCCATAGGCGTTCTATCGAAGACCCGTTCCCTGCTTCGCACCAAGAAAACCCCCGACGCAACGCAGGAGTAAATCCGACGCATCATGTAGCCACGTTGTCACGCCCGTTTAAGCAACAACAACATCGAGGTTGAACCAGGATCTCCCACCCCCCTTTCTCGGCAACCCCAATACGCCGAGTAAAATGGGCACCTTACCAGAGGCCAACAAGTGTGCGTTTTTGTACCGTCCGATGAAACGGACGGTAAGAGTTTCC
>JAUXGL010000220.1 GCA_030622135.1 Deltaproteobacteria bacterium | reverse complement strand
AGCCTGAACAATATCGCCAATAACCCCGACGTCCTATCGATTCGCATGGCCCGCCGGGTGATACGCCACGCGGTTACCAGCGAAGGAGTCGCGGCGAGCAACGCCGATATCTTCCAAGCCGCCGGTTTTGACGGGACCGGCGTGAACTTTGCCAACGTCGATGGTGGTTACAGTGGGTTCGACGCTGCACAGAGCAGCTCAGACTGGCCCGGTACGATCGACAAGTACGTGATAAGTGGCTCTGTCGTGACTCTGTGCTCGAGCATATCTGGAAACCCATGTAGAACATTCGATGACTGGACCAGTCACGGCACCGGAACCGTCGAGATCAACTATGACATGGCGCCTGGCGCGACTTTCAGCGCTTATCGGACCGCCCTCGTCTCCGATATGTATGTGGCGTTCAAGCACGCCGCCGACAACGGCGCCGATGTCATATCCTGCTCGATGGGCGCGCCGGTCGACGGCGTCGGCGATGGCACGGTCTGTCCGCCAGGCTGGGGCGACCCCTGCGGCACCATCGCCGAGGCCGCCAAGTATGCCCGCGACGCCGGTGTTTTCATCGCCAACTCCGCCGGCAACTCGCGTATCGCACACTGGGGTAATACCTGGAATGACAACGGCAGCGGGGAGCTCGACTGGGGCGGAGCATACACCCACGACTGGATAAATGCCCTCGGACCGGAAGGAGGCGACGAGACCCTGAGTGTGTACTGTATCTATGACGGTGAAACGATTTTCGTCGAAATGTCCTGGAGTGACTGGGACGACGTCCTTGAGGATCTCGACCTCTACTTGTATCAGTATCTCAAAGGGGACCCATCAACCTGGGTGGAGGTCGCGTCATCGACCTACCTCCAGGACGGCAGCGCGGGAGCTTCCCCACAGGAGCTCATTACCTATGAAGCCAAGAACTTAGACCCGAACAGCGTGTGTGGTAGTGGTCGTTCTGTATACGCAATCGCTGTGAAAGAGGCCTACCATCACGAGGACGTCGACATCTCTATCTTTGCTGCCCCCGCTGGGCTGTGGGTCGTCAACCACGACCACAGCCTCGGCTTCCCTGCCGATTCTCCCCATGTTTTCACCTGCGGCGCGATCGATGTCGGTGACGGGGAGAGCCACGAGTATTATAGCTCAGAGGGTCCAATCCTCAGCCCGGGTGGCTTCATCCACAGTGGCACGCCTAGCCACGACAAGCCCGACGGCGTCAGCTTCGCCAGAGTGAGCACCCAGGCGTACGGACCGGGTGGCTTTCTCGGCACTTCGGCCAGCGCGCCGCATGTAGCCGGGATCGCGGCTTTGCTCAAGGGGCTACACCCCTACGCCACCCCGGACGAACTCGAGGCCGAAATGCATGCGATCGGATTGACCGGCGCCAACGACCTCGGCTCGGCCGGCTTCGACTACCAGTTCGGCTACGGCCGCATCACCCTCGATGCCCGTGGTCCCTGTAAGAAGACCATGTCGGCACTGACCCCTAACCAGTGGACGATGATCGGGCTACCGTGCGAAGTGCGCACCTGGAACCAGGTCGACCATATGTTCAACAACGACGGGCTCGGCACCCTGGATAGCAACTGGGATATCTTTGAACGCGACGAAGCTACTGGCTTCTATTCGCGAATGGGCCTCACCGACACCGTGCGGCCGGGTAAAGGCGTATGGGTCTTAGCCGACTCCGCGGGGGTCATCACGGTCGAGGGCATCAACCCCGACACCAGCCGGAACTTCGCCATTCCGCTGATCGGCGGCGACGGCAACGGACAACCGAACCTGGTCGGCCACCCATTCTCGTTCGACGTCGACTGGCAGGACGTGCTGGTGTACTACGGCGGCACAGAGCACAGTATGGCCGCCGCCATCGCCGACAACATGATCAATGCGACCATGTGGAAAGATTGGAACGGCTCCCAGTACACGGTGTACAACCACCCGGCCGGACAGCTCAACGAGTTCGACGGCTTCTGGGTCAAGGCCAAGGCTGACGTCGAGCTGCGCATCCCGTATACCGAGTCATTCGCCGCCTCGTTGTCCATGCCCACCGAGGTCACCATGAAGTCCACGCTAGTCGGGAATGATTTTCCAACCAGTTTGATGTCACTAGACACAGCGCCCACCAGTGTCACCGACGAATGGCGGATCAATTTGAACGCCCGAGCGGCGGAACTTCGAGCGGATGCCCAACTGGGCCAGCTTAACGGTAGCGTCGACGAGCACGACAACTTCGACGTCGAACTGATGCGTCCGTTCGGCGCCGAAACCATCGCCGTCGTCTTCCCACACCCCGAGTGGGGTGAGTATGCCGACGACTACGTGCGCGACATGCGCTCGATTACCCAGTCACGTCCGATGTATTCTTTTGATCATGAGTGGAATTTCGAGGTTCGCACGACCGGCGGACTGAGCGAGGTAACCCTGCAATGGACCGGACCGGCCCAAGTTCTACGCGGATCGGTTCTGATCGACGTCGCGACGGGCAAGAAAATCCAGCTCAACCGCCGGTCAAACACCTATACTTTCAATGTGGTGGACGGTGTTCGGAAGTTTATTTTTAGAGATATCAGAATGTCATGGCGTGAGAAACCGCTACTCAGACCATAGTTGATTCTCTGATCTCCGAATGGGATTCGGCTAGTAAATTCTCGATGACGGCCAAAGCCTCCGGCAGTTTTTCATAGCTGAGTTGATAAGCCGGTACCCGGCTTGCCAACGCGGCCACCAGGTCAAATCCTTGCGCCTGATCCAGTTTGAAATTGAAGGCATGGTTGACCAGCAATACCGCTGCCTTGCTCCGCGGGAGCTTGCGCAACCGGGTGTCGGCGCCGGCTATATATTGAGGGAAAAGCACCAGCCTGACCCGGGCGGGTCCTTGCGCGGTCCGTGCTGTCGGTGGCAGGGCGTAACGACCTTCATAGGTCTGTGCTCCCTGATCATAGCGCTCAATTTGCAGGCAAGCACCCTCGGTGGGCAGCAAACCGACGCTGCCAGCCTTGATATTCAAAGGCCGGGGAAATGGCTCTAGTGAAGTTGTTTGATAGGAAAGCGCGGCAACTTCGTCAGAAAAAAATTCGAACCCGTTTTCGACAAGATAGGCCACCAAGGTGGTCTTGCCCGCGCCGTGCGTCCCGGGGAAAATGGCAGCCGAGCCTTGCCTGGCAACCGCACCGGCGTGAATCAAGAAGTGCCGGCGAGCATGGCTCATCAGTGCGCCGAAAAGTTCGGCATCTAACGACGCCAAGAAAAATGGATAATGCTCCGTCTCCAAGATTAATTCGCCGTCTCGAAAAAGTCGATGGCTGGCTCCGGAAGAAGCAAGCTTCGCAAACATACTGCAGGACACTCTTTCTTTGCCCGGATCCCGGTCATTGGGAAAAAGCTGGTAGGTTTTTCGCAAGTGTGCCGGTATGTCTTCAGAGTTGGAAGAAACCCATACCGTGACGCCTAGATGATGGACTGCGAAGTTATTGGAAGACACCCGAGCACCGCCACAAATCAGTATTTTTTTTCACTATGTTCCCTTCACGATCGATCCGACTCGCCATGGGAGGCGACGACGGCGGCGGCGGCGGCGGGGCCAGAGGTCGATATTTCGCCTGGACGTCATAACTGAGGACAAACGACGCTATAATCGGTGTCGCGTATCCGATTTTGCGCAGGAAATACCGGCGGGATGGGTCACAGGGAACCTTGGTTGACATGAGGTCTCCTTCGTTCACTATATTACCTCAGATCTAAATTCTAACCCTAACTTGTGCTTGGCGACAAGCCCCTATTTTACACCCCTATTTTACACCCCAATCCACCACCCATGCTCGCAATAAAATACGTAAAAGGCGGGTGGGAGATCGTGGTTACAGCCCCTATTTTTCTGGCTTACCAGGAGTTGGAGAGGCGCCGGATCCCTTGTAGGCCTTGCTCTTCTTGTAGTGCTCCAGCGCTCGTTTGCCCAGCACCTTGCCTATGGCGGTTGTCGGAACGGCGATGAGCACGCCCAAGAATCCGAACACTTCTCCGAAGGCGAGCACCGAAAGGATGACGGCCACCGGCGCCAATCCCAGTTTCTTGCCCAGGATGCGCGGAGTCAAGAAGAGGCCGTCCGCCACGGAGGCGCCGGCGAATATGAGGCCCACCGCCAGGTATCCGGCCCCGGCCGATCCCTCCAGGAGCAGGAACAGGCAGGCAAGCAGCACGCCGGTGGCCGTGCCCAGGTAGGGAACCAGGTTGAACAGCCCGGCGATGATCCCGATGGTGATTCCCGCCGGCACACCGACAACGGAAAGAAGAATGCTGTAGAGTACGGCCAGAATGGCGCAGATGGTCAATTGTCCGCGGAGGAACCCGGCCAGCACGGCGTCAACCTCTCCTAGGACCTCCAGGGTGTTGTCCCGGTGTCGAGGGGGGAGCAGGTTTATAAACCAGCCGGTGATCTTCGGATAATCGTTGAGGAAGTAGAAGGTGAACAGCGGAATGATGACTACGTAGATCAGGGACGCCAGCAGGGAAAACGTGCTGGACAAGACGTTCTTGATGATGTTTGCAATCGGACCGGCGAATTCACCCGCCTTGCCCGTGACCTGCTGCCGGGCGGACTCCAGCGCTTCGTCGATGGTTCCGGGCAATTTCATCCCGAAGGTCTCTTCGACCCAGGGGATTGCTGAATCGCGGATTTTCTCCAGGTAGGCGGGCATCTTCTGCGCCAATGAATGGAGCTCCTGCTGCAGGGCCGGCAGGATCAGCGCCAGCAGCCCCGCGGCCAGGAGGATCAGGAGCAGGAGACAAACGGCGCTGGCCAGGGCGCGTGGGAAACGGTGCCGAGAGAGCCATTCCACCAGCGGATCGAAGGCGTAGGCCAAGAGGAACGCCAGCATGACCGGGGCGAGGATCCCCCGCAGGAAATAGAAGAGCAGCCCCACCAACAATACACCGGTGAGAGTGTAGAAGACCGGACGGGTGATCAGGCGCTGGCTGTTTTGAGCCATGAGCGGGATTACTTGAAGAGGCTACGTTTTTTATTGGTCACGGGATTTATTCCAGGCTACCCACTCGTCCGCCGCGTCTGCTTCGGCGTCGAAGGCCACCGGTTCGCTCAGCTCTCCGTTGGCGGCCACTCGGATCTCCTGCATGGCCTTGGCGACGAATTCTTCCCATTCTTTCTTGGTGACTTCCGAGGGGCCGGCCACTTCCACGCGTCCGGGGCCACCCGGCTTGACTCCCTGCTTGGGCAGCTGGAACTTGCCGCCGGTTTCCTTCGGTTTGCCGGGCTTGGTATAGATGGGGGCGTTGGAGACGGCCACTGCCCCGGTGTAGACCCGCACCACCGTGCTCTTGTCCCGATTGGCGTCGATGCGGAAGGTGGTTCCGCGGACTCCGGCGACGGCGTTGGAGGTGGTCACCTCGAACTTGGAGTCGCCGCCGATGAGCTTGGATGCCACCGCGTAGGCCTTGCCCCTAAACATCTTGGCTGAGAACTGGGTGGCGCCTTTCCCAAAGAGCGCTGCCTCGATTTTTACCTTCGACCTCGATCCCAGGCGGATGACGCTTTCGTCGGCCAGCACGATCTCCACGCGTGACTTCTTCATGGTGCGGATCGTCTGGTCCGCATAAACGCCGTCCCCCTTCTTTAGCTGGACCCAGGCGCCGCCGGTGAAAGCTTCCACCGTGCCTTTTGCGTAGGTGATCTTTCCGGCCGCGGCCCCGGGGGTCGCGGCCGTGACCGAAAACATCATGGTGACGACCAGGGCGACGACCAGGGCAACCAGAACAGCCACTCTCGGGGTTCTGATTCGATTTGACATGGACATCCTCCGTTATTCAACCGTGCGAGGCATGTGGGGCACGAGGCGAACGGTCAGACTCTCTTGGATACCTTTTCCGGATACGACCGACCGGAAGCTGCGGTAGCCGTCCGCCACTACCTCCAGTTCGTGGGTGCCCGCGGCGAGTTGCATGGCAATCTCCGGCCGGGACAGGAGCTTGCAGGTTCCCTGGAGTACCCCGTCCACTTTCACCTCGGCCTCCTCGGGCCGGCAGTCGATGCGCACAGCCAGGTGTTTTGCGTCCACTACCTTCAATGCGGGCCGGGCACCGCCCGGTCCACTCGCCTGGCAGCCCACGAGTAACAGAACGAATACGCCTTTCAAGGAACGAACAGCTTGCATCAGCGTCATTTAATCAACTTGACCGTGATGGCGTTGCCCGAGACTTCCTCGACCTCAATCTTGAAGGCACCGCCGAAGTCCTTGGCCTCCAGTTCGGTGGCCATGCTCCGGGTGTCTCCGGCCAGCATCACGTCGAGGATGGCCGTGCCCGCCTTCAGTCTTTGCTGGTGCACGTCCTTCACGCTGCGAACCTGGCTCTTGAGCACCTTGATGAACTTCCGCAGCATCCGGTTGTTTTTTACTCCGGTGATCTTCATCCGCACCCGGTTGGAGCCGCTGGTGTCCGCTACCCACTTCTTGGCGATCTGGCCGATGAGCTTCTCGGCCAGCAGCTTCGAAGCTTTCTTCAGCGCCTGGCTACCCGCGGTGGTTGGGGAGATGTGGGGCACCACGGCCTCCTGGGTGGCCACGGCGATGATCTCGCCGTTGTCGGTGTTGATGGCGCGGACCGCAACCTCGGCGTTGGCGCTGCGCAGCCGGGTCCCTTCCCAGGTCTTGCCGATGTCCTTGGCCACCGCCTTGCCCACGAGGATCAACTGGGCATCGGTGACCTTGGCCATGCGCCGGGCCTGCTTGTCGGACAGGTAGGCAACCGGAGACTTAACCGTCTTTTTGCCGCTGAGCACCTCGGTGTCCACGAAGGTGAACCCCTTTTCGCGCATTATCTGCATCAGGGTGTTTTCCACCACTCGCATGTCGGTTGATACAATGCCGGTTTTGCCCCACCAGTACACCGGATTGTTCATGCCCACGTTTTGCTCCGCTACCATGATGATCAGCTTGGGCATTCCCTTGCGGCGCATCAGGGTTTTTAGGCTCTCCAGATCCGATGTCACCGCACCCACCGCCACCTGGGCGCGTATCTCGACGATGTAGACGTTGTCTTCGTCCTTCTCGTCGAGGATCTTGTATTTTTTCACGTACCCCTCGGCCTGGGAATAAATGCGGTCGGAGAGTAACTGGTAGTTCTCGGTGATGGTCTCCGAGGAAATTATCGTCCCCACGGCGGACTCCACCGCCTTCCGCAGGCCGTCGTCAATGGCTTTGTCCCGGGCCTGGGCCTTGTCGTCGTCTAAGATGGCGGCCTGTCCGGTGACTTCTACCTCTTCGACGTCCGCCGCCAGGGCCGGCAGGGCCAAGAGGCCGACCAACAACAGAATCAGAACCGATGCACGATAGGCGTATGTTTTCATGGACGTCTCCTTCACGCGATCAATCGACCACTACAATGACTCTGCCTTCGGTCAGGTACTTGAGGTTGGACTCGGGATCCTTCAGCTTCTCGGCGTCGGCATTGGAAAGCACCACGTCGGTCTTGCTACCCTGGGCCAGCTTTAGGGCTTTCAGCACCAGGGGATTGGCGCCCACGCGCTTGCTCTTCTTGGCGGCATCGATTGCCTTGAAGTAGGCGGTT
>JAUXGL010000033.1 GCA_030622135.1 Deltaproteobacteria bacterium | reverse complement strand
GTCAATGCGGTGAAAAGAGAGCGCTTGCGCTGTTTTGGGGGCGTCTTGCGCACCGCCGAGAGCAACAGGCCGGCCACCGCCAGCCAGATCACCCCGGAGGTAACCGCCGCCAACCCCTCCTCATAACTGGTGGTCAATGAGGCTGCCGTCACCAGGATCTCAAGGGCACCGGTGGCGGATTGGGGCGTCATGTGTTCCGCTCAGCCTTGGAACGAGGTCTGCGACGCGAAGAGGAGTTACGCAGCAAGTTCAAAAACAGCCCGCTCATTCGCAAGACCTGGGATTCCTTCGCGTAAAACTGCTTCCAAGCCACGTGGTAGAGTTCTTGAAGCTTGTCCGGGCTCATCCATCGCGGCTGGTAGACCACGGTGGCAGAGTCGTAATGAATCCAGTCGCGATCGAAGATGCGGCCCTCCCTCTCCATTTCTTTGTAAGCCTGGGTATGGGGAAAGGGAGTGAGCACAGTGAACTCGGCCAGATCAAGGTCGATGGTAAACAGAAAGTCGATTAGTCGCTTGATGAAGTCCTCTGTGTGCTCATCCAGCCCCAGCAGGATGGTGCCCTCCACCCCAATGCCGTGGTCGTGGTACATTTTGATACGGTCCTTGATCTTGTCGGAAATGGTGTATACAGCGTGGTAGATATACCAGCAGCCGGCCTCTTGGGCCAGCTTCAGAACCTCCGGGCTGCAGGTAATGGGGTGGGAAACCCAGTGACGCTTGACACCTGCCAGTCTCCGGAATAGTTCCTTCTCGTACTCGACGTTCTGTTCCAGGGAGTTGTCCACGATGAACAGTAGATCGGAACAGCGCTCCATGTCGGCTAGCACTCTTCCCATTGGCTTGATGCGGTGCTGGCGCCCGCCCAGGAATGGCGTGCAGCACGGGTAACAGTTGAACCTGCAACCACGGGAGGTCTCTACCAGGTCCACAAGCTCCCATCCCTTTTGGGTATAGTGCTTCTCCTTGTTGTAAAGGTCGCGGCGGGGCAGCGGAACGCGGGTGATGTCGGGAAATCCGTCCCGGCGATAGACCTTCTGGAGCCGATCCGCCTGGAAGTCCTCAAGCATCTTTTCGATCAGACCCTCACCCTCGCCCACCACGACACTGTCTGCGTGCAGCATCGCTTCCTCAGAACACAGGGCCACATGTAAGCCGCCGAGCACCACGGTTTTGCCCCGCTCGCGGAATACCCGGGCGATCTCGTAGGCCCGGGGAGCCTGGCAGGTCAACATGACGGAGATCCCCACCAGGTCACACTCGGAGTCGAAGGATAGTTCCTGCACATTCTCGTCCAAGACTACCACTTCAATCCCTTCGGGCACACAGGCCGCCGCCTGGATCGCGCCCAGGGGTGGCAAGTTGAAGGAGGTCTGACCGAAAAGCTTGGGCCACTTGGGAAAGATGATTTGAAAACGCATGATTGGGCCCACCGTTCTGTTCTGAAGCTCACTATCCGGAAAAGAGAGAAGACGGACGGGAAATCAGATCACCTGCAGGATGTACTGTGCGATCTTGTTAATGTTACTCAGCTCCGGGTAATCTTCCTCGTCGATTGTGATGTTGTACTCGTCCTGCAACACCAGCACTACCGTGGTCAGGTCCATGCTGTCGATTCCCAACTCGTCGACTAGGTCGAGATTGCGGTCGAAGGTTTCGGCAGTAACATCCTCAAGCTTGAGTTCCGAGATGATGATCTCGGCCACCCGGTGCTCTATCCGCTCACAATCAATCATAAACGCCGCCGCTTCCATTTCTCTTCCTTTCCCCCTCTTCCAGCAGCTCACTAGCATCAGTCGGAGGATATGTCAATAAGTGAGGTGGCGCGGTGGTGGCGCGGTGGCACGGTTGGTGTGTGTTCAGGAGGACAGCGCCGGAGATGAATTCCAGCGCTGACTCACGTGTTTCAAGGTCCGTTTTAGTCCCGATATTACCCCCTCCCGCTGGCGCACCCAAGGGCACACCACGGGTGCTGCTCAGCTTCCGCGGTTTGCCTTGGTTTTTATGGCCCTCGCAGAGGGTGCGGTGCCCTTGGGTGCGCTTTGCTGCGGCTGCGCCGGAAGGGGGCGGGGGGGAGGGTGGAATACGTGCGTCACCCCTGTGTTGGTTGGGGCTGAATTGACATCAATGAGAACGCGAACATAACATAGGCTTACCCATGGGATTCAGCAGGTGGATAGCCCGAAGAGTGGCGCGGACGAAGTTCGCCCGAAGAGCCATCGAGGAGAAGGCTGATCTCTCAGCTTTCAAGGAGAAACCTTCGACAAAGCTGTTGGTGGGTGTCTTCCTCATCGGCGTTTCTTTCGTGGTGTGCTGGCCGTGCATCGCACTATGCGGAATCCTGGCGGTTTACTTCGAGGAACCGCTGATCATTGTCATCGGGGGCCCAGCCTTCTATGCCTTCTCCTGGCCGGTCTGGAGCGTGGGCATGCTCCTGACCGGGGTGGAGAATGTACGCTATGGCGGCCTCTTTCTCCGGTGGGTGGCCAGGCGCTTCGTGGAGCGACACGCGCCGGAAGCAATCGAGACAATACCGCAACAGTCGAAGGAGGAGGAACCCGAACATCCATCGGGTTGATGCTTCTAGGACCCCGCTTCCACCCGCAACAAACCAAAGCGCATTTTGTATCCGCCCAGCCCAAACGCTGTAAGTATCATCTCCCGGGCAAACCCTTTGCTGAACGGTGGACGAGCGACCGCCTCGCGACTCAGCAAGCCACCGGAATTATACTTCTGGATTCGCCAGCCCCCGCCCGCCTCCATGACCACATCGACTATCCCGGACTTCTGTCGCCAGCGGCACACCAGGCGACCGTCCCCCATGCGACCCACTTCTGTCGCATTTCCGGGCGGTTGGAAGAACATCAGGTGGATGTCGGCGAACATGCGCGTGGCAAACTCGGGATCCTCCAGGGGTGGCAGGGCCCGATGGGTCCGGATCTCATCGTTCTCGATCGCTGCATCGAATAACACAATGCCTTCCGGTGAAAGCAGCACGCTCTTGACCGCACCTGTGGCGGCCACACCCACGCTTGCTCCCATCAGCGAGGTCTTCTTTCCCATCGGCAAGGTGACTTCCATGGCATGCACCACATTCCATTTGCCACGGGGAAAGACGGATTCACAATCGCTCTTAAGATCAGCACGTAAGTTCAGATTTGCGATTGGATGAATGACCGGGATCCCGCCGCAGGCCATCCAGAGCAGGCCGGCGAGAAGAACCAGGAAGTGGACGCCGGTCTTCAATCGAACGCCTCGAATAGATTATCCGGTAGCTGGGTGTTCAACTTGACTTCCTCGAACCGGATGACGGTGGAGGCCCGCTCACTCTCGGTGATACGCACTTCCTCGACCACTCGGCAATCAGCGGAGAAAGCAAGCTCCACCCGCTGGATGAAGTCGGCAATCGCGTCGTCCCGGGGAGTGAGCACTACCGTAACTGGGGGGCCGGGCTTCAGGGTCGCCGAGAAGGTTTCGTCTCTGGTGAACCGGCCACTCATCCAGTCGGAGAGCTTGCCCATCACGATCTGCATTGCCTCGATGTTGGAGCTGGCGTCCTGAATAAATCCCTCTTCCCGCGACCACACATACCGCTGGGCAATGCCCTTGTGTACCAGGGAAACAGACCTGATCGGTTCGATATATTCCCAGCGCACGGAATTTGGAGAACGGTAGACAAACCGACCCGTGGAGACCAGAGGCTTCTTCAAGATCTTGAGGTTCTTCTCCTGCCTAAACCGGGCATCGATGGTCTTGACCGTACGGATCCCATGGCGGATCCGTTCCCATTCATCGGCGGAAACAGAAAAGGCAATGCAACAGAAAAACGCCAACACACAGGGGCCGTGGTTACACATCTAGCACATCCCGCCGTTGACCCCGATGACCTGCCCGGTTACATAGGAGGCATCATCGGAGCACAGGAACCGTACCACCTTGGCAACTTCCTCGGGCTTGCCTATCCGTGACATTGGGATTGTCTGCTTGATTAAATCCACCGGTGCTTTCTTGATCATCTCGGTTTCGATCAATCCCGGAGCCACCACGTTCACCCTAATATTCAACCGGGCCACCTCGGAGGCCAGGGCCTTGGAGGCTCCGATGAGACCAGCCTTGGCTGCCGAGTAGTTGGTCTGGCCCCGGTTGCCAATGATGCCGGAGACCGACGAGATGGCTATGATGGAGCCTGCGCGGTTGCGGATCATTCTTTTTACGACCGGCTTGGTCACGTTGTAGAAGCCGTCGAGCGAGGTCCTCACCACTGACCGCCAGGCCTCGGCGGACATCATGGCCATCAGGCCGTCGTTGGCGATCCCGGCATTGTTGACCAGCACCTGAAGGTTCTTGTTGCGCGAGAGAATATCCCGCAGGCAGCTCTTGGTAGCCTCCAGGTCGGTCACGTCGAACTGAACGATTTCTCCGTCCGAGCCGGCTTTACGGACAATGGCGAGTGTCTCCCCGGCGGCATCTTTATTGGACTTGTAATTGATCACCATCTGGTAACCGGCTTGTGCCAGTTCGACACAGATGGCCCGGCCGATTCCCCGGCTGCCTCCGGTCACGATGGCGGTCTTCGGTTCTCCCATGGTTTCATCCTACCTTGAAGATCAGCGAGGTGTTGATGCCCCCGAAGGCGAAGTTATTGTTCATGCCGATGGACATCTTCTTTTCCCGGACCTCGCCCATGACGTGCCGGACTGGAGCGACCCGTGGATCGGGTTTTTTCAAGTTTCGGGTGGGTGCCATGAAGCTTTCTTTCAGCATCATGATAGTGGCGATCGACTCGATGGCTCCGCTGGCACCCAGGGTGTGGCCCATGTACCCCTTCAGCGCCGAGACGGGCACCCGATCGCCGAACACCCGGTAGATGGCCTCGGATTCGGCGATGTCGCCCGCCTCGGTGGCAGTGGCATGCGCATTGATATGGTCGACCTTCTCTGGAGCAAGGCTGGCATCTTGCAGGGCGATGCGCATGGCCCCGGCCATGCCCTCGACGTTAGGGCTGGTCAGGTGGGTTCCGTCTGAGTTGTTGCCGAATCCCAGGATCTTGGCATGAATGCGAGCGCCGCGTCGCTTCGCATACTCGTATTCCTCCAGTACCAGGCAGCCAGCGCCCTCGCCGACCACCAGTCCATCGCGCTCGGTGTCAAAGGGACGGGGAGTCATGTGGGGCCGGTCGTTGTATCTGGTCGATGTCGCCCGCATGATGTCGAAGATGCCGGCGGCCATGAAGTGCATCTCCTCGGCCCCGCCCCCCAGCATCACTCTGGCCCGGCCGTCCTTGATGTTTTGGTAGGCGAAGCCGATCCCCTGGGAGCCGGCCACGCAGGCGGTGCAGGAGGCCACCACTGGTCCCTTGATGGAGAACATCATGGCTAGATTGGCCGCGCAGGTATGGCTCATGAAGTGCAGATACGTGGAAGATTGCATTCCCCTAAGCGAGCGGTTGCCCAGGATTCTGAGCAGGAACTTCTCCAGGCTTTTGGAGCTGCCGGCGGTCGATCCAAACGACAGGCCGCAATCCGTCGAGCCGATAACTTCCTCGCTCAGTCCCGCATCTCGGATGGCGTCTTGGGCTGACAGCGCCGCCAAGACGGAGACCCGGCCCATGCTGCGGCGATATGCACGGGGGATGACACTCTCGTCGATACCGTCGCACACACCTGCCACTCGGGTGCGCAGGTTGCCGATTTGCTCCCATTCGGGTATGACCACTACTCCGGTTTGGTCACTTTTCAGCGAAGCGGACAATTCAGACGGGGCGTTGCCGATGGGTGATCGCAGGCCCATCCCGGTGACGACCACACGGCGATCATTTCCCATGTTGGCGATCCTTCCCCTCCGACACAGGTGACGGCAGGAATGCCAGGCCCCAGGTTCCGGGCCCCATGTGGACACCAGAGGTGAGCGAGACCGGGCGGACAAGCAGCTGGGCCCGGGGGTAGAGCTTCTGTATAGTCTGTCCGGGCACCTCGACCACCCAGTCGTGGTTGTCACTGTATTCCAGCATGAACAGATATGGCCGGTCAGGGTCTACGAACTCACCCAGTCGGTCCAGAGCATAAGCCACCTGGTCCTCGCGACTGCGTACGACGCCCATCTTTCTGGCTCCCTCAGGCAGTGGACTGACAACCGGTTTCATGCGGAGAACATCGCCGAAGAACGCGCTTGCCTTCGAAAGCCTCCCACCGGCGGCGAGATAGTGGAGCTTGTCCAGGAACACGTACTCCCGGCAACACTCCACGGCCAACCGGGCAAAGGCGATGACCCGGTCCTCGCTTTTGGCCTCGATCGAAAGGCGTGCCGTTGCCAGGGCAGCCAACCCCAGCCGACCGGAGGCCGCGCCACTGTCGATGACCAGCAGGCGGTCCTCGGGATCATTGGTCTTTTTCCAGTCCATCACCGTCTGGTAGTTCCCGGTAAATGACGACCCGACGCAAAGGTACAGCACCCGGGGGTATAGTGCCAGCACCTTGTGGTAGTGCTGATGCCGCTCGAAATCCGATGCCTGGCTGGTTGAGACCTTTACCCCCGAGCGCATGCTTACATACAGCTCCTGCGGATTCATGTGGGTCTCTGGAACCGACCGGGTCTGGTGGTTGATGTAACTATTCAGCAGGGTGATCCCCAGATCGGCCGCGTCCTTTCGGGTCACCGAGCCGGCTGCATCGGTCATGACGTGAACGGTGGCCCGGATATCTCTGGCGCGGAACCTGGAGGTTTGCTCGTCGAGCCTGTCGGAGGTCCAGGTGACAACCTGGCCTAGCTGGGAGATATGTGAACGGACGAGTTGTTCGTCCTCCGCGTGGAGATGTACTTTCACATAGTCCCCGTGGCGAACGGTCACAAGGTTATCACCCAGTTTCTTGAGTTTCTGCTCGGTTCGTGGATCGAGATCCTTGGCGTAAAGCACCGTATCGATGCAGCATCCGCTCTCGGCATGCTTTTCCCAGCCTGTGTCGATTTGCAGCCCGGACTGGAAGAGTTCGGCGATGGACTGGAATTCTTCTTCGTGTCCGGTCAAGGTGTTGAGGAATCCGTCGAAGAAGATGAACATGCCCAGGGCGCCTGAATCCACTACGCCCGCTTCTTTCAGCCTGGGCAGTTGGTTGGTAGTATCACGGACCGATACCTCCAGTCGTTGCAGCACGCAGTCCTTCCATTGGCCGGAGCCGTCGGGCGGGTGTTCCTCCAAGGCCTGGCAGAGCACATCGAAGAAGCTCAACATGGTGCCGTGAACCGGATTGTTGACAGCCTCCCAGGCACGTTGGTTTCCCCACTTGGCCGCGGTGGGCAGCGGAGCCTGGTTGCCTCCTTCCATGAAGCCCGACAAGAACCGGGTGGCGATGTTGCCCGAGTTGCCGCGGGCCGAAAGCAGGAGGTTCTCCGCCAGTTCGTTCGAGTCGAAAAAGCCCCGGAGTATGGGACTCAGGCTCAGGACCAGGTTGCGGCCGGTGTCGCCGTCGGCGACGGGAAAGACGTTGATCCGATCCAGAACGTCGGCCCATGCCGCCAGCCGCTCGGTTCCCGCAACCAGAGATTTGTGAAAATCGGGACGCATCAGTTTCCGTTCAGTGCTCTTTGTATGTCCTCGGGAATCATGATCTCCATCTCGAAACCCGAGCCCCTCACGGCTACCTGCTCGCTGCGGCAACGGGCACATAGTTTGCCGCTGTCGGCTAAGCGGATCTCGAAGTCCAGGACGATCTTTCTCCTGGTCTCGACCACCACTACCGTGCATACGAAGCGATTGCGATACCGCAGGGGAAAGGTGTGCTTAGCCCGGGTCCGGACGATAGGAAACAGGAACCCGCTCTTGACACAGTAGTCATAGAGGTTGATTCCGGCCTCCTCGAACAGGGCGTTTCGGGCGATGTCGAAGTACTTGAGGTAGTTACCGTGCCAGACGACCTGCATGGCGTCCAAATCATGAAAGGGAACAACAAGCTCCACCTGGCATCTTCTCTTGCCCGTCTCGCTCATGTCATTTCCGGTTGTTGTCGGAGAGCTGTGGTCCTTCGAACAGCGCACTGGACATCCTGGCTATGTCTTTATCCATTGGACGGTCTTCGAATGTAGCTGGCACGACATTGCGCACACGTGCTACCAGACCTGAGATTCTGGGCCGTCTGTCCAGACCGCCACGGATCTCGCAAGCCTGGGCCGAAGCCATCAGCTCGATGGCCACCACCCGGGAAACCAGCTCGCACATGGAAATCGCATCCCGGGCGGCGATGGTCCCCAAGCTCACCTTGTCCTGGTTGTGGGACTCGGTGGAGCGGGAGAATACCGCCACGGGCATGGCGTTTTTCTATGCCTCAGCGGTCAGTGCTGATGCAGTGACCTGGATTCCCTTGAATCCGTGGTGCAGCTTGCGCTTCTTTCCCTCTATCCTCACCAGGCAGGCTGGCAGGCCCCGGTTAAATCGTGTGTCCACCAGCAAGGCGATCTGCCGGTCGCACATATCGGCCACCGATGCCAGCGCGGTCTTCAGCGCATCCATGGCGAAAGCTATGTGGCCGCCATAGAAGTTGCCGCCGGTCAGCAGTTCACCGGTTTCAACGTCGAAGATAGGGTTGTCGCTGACACCGTTGGCCTCGGTCTCCACCCACGGACCGATCCAGTCCAGGGCGTCGGCCAGGACTCCAAGCATGTGGGGAGAGCAGCGCAGGGAATAGGGATCCTGGAGCATCTCCGGCTCGCTGGCCTCAGGAGGTGGAGATTTGTGCGACTCCAGCAGCCCGCGCAGTTTCTCAGCCACTCGCTCCTGTCCTGGAAATGGCTTGGCCCTAAAGATTGCGGGATGGAAGTGATGTGCGTGGCCGGCCAAGGCGTGAACGGCCAGAGCCGAACCGCATATTGCGGCGTCCAGGATCCGGAGGCTGCGATCAAACGCCAGGGCGGCGATGCCGGTCATTACCGACGTGCCGTTTATGATGGACAGGCATTCCTTCTCGGAAAACTCAAGTGGTTGGATGCCCGCAATCTCCAGGGCCCTTGAGGCCGGCATTCTTTCGCCGTTGAAAAAAACCTCCCGCTGTCCGGCCAGGGCTGCCCCGATGTATGACATGGGCGTCAGGTCACCGGAAGCACCCACGGATCCCTGGCCGGGTACCACCGGTGTGATCCCCTTGTTGAGAAAGGCCACAATCTGTTCCAGTAGATCCCAAGACACGGCGGAATACCCCTGGGCCAGGTTTAAGAGCCGGCACAGCATGGAGGCACGGGTCTCCTCAATCCCGATGGGATCTCCGGTTCCGCATCCGTGGAACCGAAGCAGATTTTGTCCCAGCTCGCGAGCTTGGTCCGCGCTCAGCTGGGTGCCGCATGAACCTCCGAACCCAGTGGTCACGCCATAGATCAATCCGCCGGATTTCAGCATCCGGCGCAGATGACTCATCGAACGATCGAGACGGCTCCGGAATGCCTCGTCATTGCTGAGTGCGACCCTTGCCCTACCTGTGGCCACCGCCACGATCCGATCCAAGGGTACGTTCCCCTCTCCGATCACCACCATGTCGTCTGATTTCCTCGACATTGCCTACACCACCCAATCTTTACAGATACAGAAGAGCAACATATTACGTTTCAGACGCGGCTTGTCAATGCCTTCATTTTCTTCCACTTTCTTTCCATTGGGAGTATTGACATGGAAAGGTACAGCGTGTATCAATCGGTGCTTGCTGACCGAGTGGGTCCACGTGGAAACGGGGAAGGTACTAAGTGCGGCAGGAACCCGTGGTGATTCTATCTTATGACGCGGTTTCTCCTCTGGGGACGGAGATGGATATCCAGTGGCAGCGGGCTCTGGCAGGAGAGAGCGGTATCCGGGAGCTTACCCGCTTCCCTCTGCGTGATGATTTCCCGGTGCAAGTGGCCGGCCAGGTGGACGATATCGATGTTGAGCCTTACCCATTCCTTCGGCCAAGGCCCATGGCACATTGGACCTCGCCGGTCTTCAAGTACGGAATGCTGGTCTGCCATCGGGCGCTCAGGCACGTGGGGCTGGAGATTGGCCCTGAACTGGCGCCGCGGGTGGCGGTTACCTTCAGCACCGCCATCGGGGGACTGGACGCTGTCATCCATGCGGATCGGGTCATGGTCGAGACCGGAAAACTACCTACGCCGTTTGTCAATCCCAACTCTTGTGTCAACATGGTGGCCGGAAAGGTGTCCATCCTGACTGGTGCCACCGGACCCATCTCCTCCATAATCACGGCTTGCGCCACTGGAAGCACTTCCATGATCTTCGGGGCTATGTTTCTGCAGGCTGGCATGGCAGACTTGGCCATCTGCGGAGCGGTGGACTTTCCCCTGGTGGAACCTATTGTGGCCGGGTTTGCGACCATGAACGGGGCGTACAAGGCCAAGTCGGAAAAGCCAGATCCACCCGAACGTTGTAGTCGCCCATTCTCTGTGGATCGCCGGGGTTTTGTCATCTCCGAGGGGGCTGCTTGCGTCCTGCTTGCCACCCGGGAATTCGCATCAAGCCATGGTCTGGACTGGCAATTGGAGCTTTGCGGCTGGGGCATGACCGCGGATGCCAAGCACTTCGTAGCCCCCAATCCAGTCACGGTTGCCCGCTGCATGCGCGAGGCCATCGCGAACGCCGGGCTGGTTCCCGGAGACATCGACGCGGTCAACGCGCATGCCGCCTCCACCAAGGTAGGAGACCATGTGGAGGCTTCGACCCTGGCGGAGGTTTTCGACGGACGGATTCCCCCCATAAGCGCCAACAAATCGCTGATCGGACATGCCATGGGCGCATCCAGCGCCCTGGAGTCGGTCTTCACCATGGAAGGCATGCTGCGAGACACTTTGTTGCCAACCATCAACTACAGGCCGGATCCCGAATTTCAGTTGGACTGTGTGGCCGAGGGTGCGCGGCAGCTTCGGCAGGAGCACGTACTGAAGAACGCATTCGGCTTCGGTGGTTGCAATGCATGTGTGGTCATCAGAAGGGTGTCCTGAGCCGAGGATAAGATGAAGTCACCGCGGAATAGACGGGTTTTCGTAGTGGGATACGGTGTGGCGACCCCGCTCGGCATGACCTTCGAAAAGACCTGGGATCGCGCAATCCGGGGAGAGTGCGGATTCCGCAGGGTGACAAGGTGTGATGTGGACTCTCCCTGCAACGTGGTCGGCGAGATCCCCGACTGGGACCCGCTGGCACTGGATTTCACCGACAAGAAAGAGGTTCACAACTGGAATGCGGCTTTCGTCATCCTGACCATGGCGATCTGCAAGGAGGCGCTCCAGCACGCCGGTCTCGAGATGAACGCCGAGACTGCTCCGAGAACGGCCTGCTTGATCGGCTCCTCGCTGAACGGCCTCGATGCCTACCGTGAAGCGGTATTTAGCCTGGCGGAAAGGGGTCCCAACAAGGTCAGCCCCTTCCTGCTGCCCAATCTCTGTGCGAACCTACCGTCGGGTAAGGCCGGCATGCTGCTGGGGTTCACCGGCCCCAACTTCTCGCCGCAGGGAGCCTGCGCCTCCGGTAACCATGCCATCGGGTTGGGGGCCCGGATGATCCGGGACGGGGATTGCGACTTCGTGCTGGCCGGTGGCGTGGACACCGCTATCCTGCCCGAGATCATCCACGGATTCGCCAACATAAACGCAACGATCAAAGTGACGCCAAAGGACCGGGCCTGGGAGAATCCCCAGGCGGCCTCCCGGCCTTTCAGCCTGGACCGCAGGGGATTTGTGCTCTCCGAGGGGGGCGGCGTCCTGGTGCTGGCCGCTGACGAGATGGTCAAGGCCAACGGCTTGAGTCCCCGTGCAGAGGTGCTGGGTATGGGTTGCACCTCGGACGCCTGCCATTTTACCAGACCCAACTTTCAAACAATCGTCCGGGCCATCCACGAGGCCATCGATGACGCCGGCTTGCATCCGGGCAACATCCAGTACATCAATGCGCACGGAACCTCCACGCCCAAGGGAGATGCGGAGGAGATCGCCTGTCTGCGCGAGGTGTTCGGGGAGAACCTGGAGCGGATCCCGGTGTCATCAAACAAGTCGCAGCTGGGCCACACCCTGGGTGCATCGGCGGCCATCGAGGCGGCGCTGACCATCGAGGGGATGAGACGCCGCACCATCTTGCCCACTGTTAACCATATCCCTGACCCTGCGCTGGACGGAGTGGACCTGGTTCCCAACCAGGCCCGCCGAATGAGTTACGATCTGGCACTGTCCAACGCCTTTGGATTCGGCGGGACCAACTGCTGCATCATCTTCCGAGGTGTGTAGGCATGCGCCCCGAACCATTTGTCCCCGAGATCCTTGATGACGAAAGACGATTCGTTCGGGACAAGACCGGCGGTTTGGTGTGGCACCGGGTCTTCAATCGTTCTCTGTACGCAGAAACCGATCGCTCAAAGGTCGTTTACCACGCCAACTTCCTGCGCTACTTCGAGCTAGGACGCTGCAGCCTGATGCGAGACATGGGCTATCCCTACCGGCAAGTCGAAGAGAGTGGCTACGTGTACCCGGTCGTGGAGATGGGGGCCAATTTCTACCAGCCACTTTACTATGACGATCCCATGTGGATCCATACTCGCCCGGCCCACCTGGAGCGGGTCCGCGTGTCATTCGACTACCTGATCACCCATGAGGAGACCGGCGCCGTTATATGCACGGGCTTCACCAAGCACTGCTCCCTGAACCGTTCGGGTAGGCCGACGCAAGTGGATGCCCAGACGGTGAGCATGTGGAAGTCATTTCCAACATGAGCACGACTCAGTTGTCACTATCAATTCCTGTACACGGGTACCTGGCCGATCATCGTGTGGATCAACGACCGGTGCTGCCCGTTGTTGACGCCCTGCAATTGCTTGCCCGAGCCACCCTGAACGGGGCTCCTCAAAGCTCGGTTGCTTGCTCCCGGGACGCGGACTTCATGCACTTCTTGTATCTACCCCCTGGCAATGTCTGCATCGATGCATCCGCGAAGCTGAAGCCATGTGAGGATGGCTCCATCACTGCTACGCTCACTACCCAGAAGAAGATCAAGAACGGCTCCATAACCCGGACCGTGAAGCACATCTCGGTAACCTTCCAGCACAACTCGGTCGTTCACTCCGTGCCACTGGACATCGCCTGTGCTCCGGAGGGCGTAGGGTTGCGGTTGCGGGCCAAGGACCTGTATGAACAGATAGTGCCCTTCGGTCCGGCCTTCCATAATGCCACCGATCCCATTTTCCTTTCCGCTCTGGGAGCCAGCTCCTGGGTAGTCTGTCCGGCTCACCAGAGACAGGTCGACCCACTCGGCTCCCCGTTCCCGCTTGACGCCGCCTTCCACGTGGCTTGCGCCTGGGGACAGCGATATATGGGCACGGTGACTTTCCCGGTGGGCTATAGCGAACGCTGTATCCTCCAGCCCACAGAATCGGGAGGAAAGTACTTCAGCCGCATCATTCCCCGCGTTTGGGACAATCCCGCCGAACTAACGTTTGACATCTGGCTCTTCACGCCGGAGGGTGTCCTATGCGAGGCTGTCCTCGGTGTACGCATGAAGGATGTTTCCAGGGGAAAGCTCCAGACGCCGGAATGGATACACGCCGGCTTGGACAATCCCCTGAAGGAGTTGGAAGCGCGCGTGGCTGCCTTGTCAGTGGTGGAGATTGCAGCCTTGGCACCCTTTGTCGATCAAACCTTTACCCCGCGGGAATGCTACCGATACGAAAAGCTGGGAGCTCGTCGAAGGCCCAGCTATGCCGCAGCCCGCCTGGTATGCAAGTGGGTCGCTCGCAAGCTGGCCGGAGACGCTGGCCATCTGAACCCGCAACAGATCGAGACGGTGGCCGACGACCTAACTTGTCCTCAGTGCATGTACCCGGGCGCAGACCCGGACATCTGTTGCAGCGTGGCCCACGACGACCGGTTTGCCCTGGCCGCAGTGGCCACCCACCCCGTGGGCGTTGACGTAGAGCGTATCTCGACAAAGGCCCTGCGCGGCAAACGACTGTTCATGTGCCCTGATGAATCCGATCTGACCAGCAATGGTTCCGAAGACCCTCAAGAAGTGGCCACCCGGATCTGGACGATCAAGGAGGCCGCGGTCAAGGCCCTGGATCTACAGCTGACTGAGGCCTGGCACCAGGTGCGGGTGACGGAGACCGGCGCGCGGGTCAGCCAGGTGCGGATCGGTGACCGGTTGGTATCCGCACGGCACGCACGGATCGACGACCACCTGTTCACACTGCTTGGGTTGCCCGGGTGAGAAAGAGCAGAATGGTCGAACTGCTCATAATGCTGCCTTGTGTTTATGTCGCCGGCTCGGTCAACTGCTCCATCGGCGTTTTGAAGCTTCTGGGAAAGGCCGACCCCAGCAAGGTTTACAGTGGCAACCCGGGTACCACCAACGTATACCGTCAGGCCGGCATGATCTGGGCCGCCGTCGTGCTGTTGCTAGAGGTAGGCCGGGCTGTCGGCGCGGCACTGGCGACCCTGTGGCTGCTGCCCCTTGTGCTGGTGCCCTGGGTCGGACTGGCGCTGATTGTGGGCAACCGCTTTCCCCTATTCCACGGTTTTAAAGGAGGCAAGGGGGTAGCCAACTTCTTGGGCTTCACCCTGGTGCTAGCCCCGATGACCGCCGGCCTATCAGCTCTGTCGTGGGTGGCGCTGTTCTCCTTGGTGCGAATCACCTTCGTCGCCTCGTTCCTGATGACCGCGGTACTGGCTGTTGGCACCTTCATCTGGTCGGGATGGCACCCGCAGGCGATTGTGGCCACCTCTCTAGTCGCAGGACTGATCCTGGAAGCCCATCGCTCCAATATTTCAAGGCTGCTTGAGGAGAGAAGAGAACGCCTTGACAGCCAAGCAAAAAATGACGTCCATTAGCAATCCTGACCGGAAGCATTCTCCGGTTGGGCGAGCAGCTGCCGGGCCCGCTCGATATCGGGCTTGCCCATGGGGGTCAGTGGCAGGCGGGACACGATGCGGACTTGGCGGGGTACGGCGTGTGGCTCGAGGATCTCGCCGATGGCTCGGCGCAGGTTTTTCTCTTCACCGTTGCCTTCCACCAGGGCCACGATCTGGTTCTCCCGCCCATCCGGGGCTGGAAGTGAGAGAACGAGTGCGTCCAAGACCCCGTCGAGCGAGGCAATTTTGGTCTTGACTTCATCCAGAACTACCCGTTTGCCTCCTACCTTGACCACGCCGTCAGCCCGGCCTAGCAAATGGAATCTTCCGCCTTCCGCTGGGCCGGCGCGGTCACCGGTGACGAAGTGGCCGTCTGGGGTCAGCGTAAGGTCGGGGGAGAGGAACGGCGAGGACACCGCTAGCCGATCGTCCCGGATGCGGCACCGCACGTCGTCAAACGCTTGCCAGGTCTTCTCCCCGTCAGCCCGGCAACGTGTGGCAATGCCTCCGGTCTCCGTGGAGCCGTATACCTCCACCACCCCCGTGCCGGTCTGCCGGTGAAAGGATGCTCCGTCTTCCTCGGCCAGGAATCCACCCGAGGAGAAAGCCAGCCGCAAAGTCAGCCTGCCCGGGGAGGTCGTGGCCATCACCTTGAAGTGCACCGGGGAGCTGACCAAAACGGTGACTCGGTGCTCTTGGATGTTCTTTTCGATCTCCCGCGGGAAGTACGGGGTGGGATTGACCACCCGCGCCCCCGAGAGCAGGGGAAGGATCACGGAGAAGAGCAAACCATACACGTGCAAGGGCGGTACGGTGGCCAGGATGGTATCGCCGGTGTCGATCCCGAACCGCCTTCGTAGGTTGGCCGCCTCGGCAAATAGGTTGCGGATGGTCTTGGGCCATAGCTTGGGCTGACCCGTGGTACCGCCGGTGTATATCCAGAGGATCGTGTCGTCGGGTGGTTCCAAGCGTAGCCTTCCTCGCGACTCACCCCGGGGCACCTCCCCGACAAGCATCCCCTGCATGCCCGCCGGCAGTTCCCGATCCCGGTCCAACACAGCTACGGTGGCGTTGGTAACCTCGCATACCTCTTTGATTATGCGGGTAGAAAGCGCGTAGGGAACGACCAGCCCCGGCCCTCCCGTTGCCGAGGCCAGCAGAGTACAGGCCACCACTGCTCGGTTCTCGGAAACCAGGCACACCCGGCCTTGACGGCCGACCACCTCAAGCAATCTCTCCCTCAGACCTATGGCCCGATCGAACAACTCGCCCACGGTCATACCCCGGCAAACGAATTCGGTCTCCGCTCTCCCGGGCGTGGCATCTAGCCACTCGGCAATTAGACTCGTCACCTTCAAGCTCCATCTCGTGGTTTGGAAGGTTCGTTCACCAGGACCGCCCGTGTCTCCAGGTCGGTCAACTCCGACAGTTTTACCATCTTCAGTCCCCGTAGTTTCAAGCCGGAGATGATGGCTTCGATCTCGGCTAGCCAGTGTCGTGGGTCAAAGTCTTCGCCGCTTGTGCCGTCGTGAAGCAGTACGATGTTTCCAGGCCTCACCTTTGTGAGCACTCGGGCAGAAAGCCCGGCGACTTTTCGATTACCCCGATCACCTCCGCGACACGAGAAGGTGATGCAAACCAGGTCGCGCTCCCTGAGCAGGCGGCCCAGTCGGGGGTTGACTATCCCCACCGGGGGTCGAAAGAACCGGGTCTGGATCCCCGCCGTTCGCAGCACCTCCTGGCAGCGGTCGATCTCCAGAGCGATGGTCCTGGTGCGTCGCAACATGAGCAGAACGTCGTGGGAGTGTGTGTGGTTGCCGATTTCGTGCCCCGACTCTATCAACCTGGCCAGCAGGTCGGCGTGCTGTTCAGCGAGCCTGCCGACAACGAAGAAGGTGGCCGGGACAGCTTGACGCTCAAGCATCTGTAGCAACAAGGGAGTGGTCTGAGGCACAGGGCCATCGTCGAAGGTCAGGGCAACCACCCTGCGGTCTGGGGAACCGTGGCTGATTACCGGAAAGAAGAATCCCAGCGCGGGCAGGAAGGGCGCGGCCAACGACACGGCTACGAAGCAGGTCAAAGGCACCCACGCCCAACCGGGTGCAAACAAGAACAACACTACTGCGGTGGCAAAGGCCAGGGCGCATACTATTGTCGCCGGAGGTAGTCTGTGGTCCGATTTCACCGGATCAGCTTTTCCCATAACGGCCCGACATGCCCTTTCCGATACATGTACACCATGAGGTTGGTCAGTTTCTCTCCTCCTGCGCCGAAGACCCAGTTCAGGCGTCCTCGAGCTCGTTGCCTAACTGCCGATTCCACATCCAGGGATTTAAGGGCTTCCGACCGGTAGAAGATCGGTTCCAGCAAGCTCTGGCATGGCTGGATGCAGCCCTCCCGGCTGGCGATGCCGTAGAGTGGTGTGTGGGGATAGATGCGCATGCCGCAGAAGAAGAACAGCACACAGTTCTCCAGTTGCTCGGCACGTGTAAGTGTCTCTTCGAGGGTCTTGTGATCTTCCGAGGGTCCACCCAGGAGGAGATAATGGGCCACATTGAGACCCGCCGCCAGTGCCAACCTATGAGCACGATACACATCGGCCACTCGAAATGGTTTTCGATAGGTTTCGAGCACCCGGTCGGTCAATGAGTCGGTACCGAATTCCACGTGGGTCAACCCGGCCTCCGCCAGCCTGGCATAGTATTCCTCGGGTGCCTCTAGAGGTGCGAAGAATGCACCCCAGGGAATGGTTACCCCGTAGTCTTTCATGGCCCGGGCAACTTCCAGGTTGTGCTTTACGTCCGAGTTGAATGTCGCGTCAGTGACGAAAAGAAACCGGGCGCCGGCCTCCTGTAACCGTCGGGCCTCTCTGCCCACATCCCCAGGTGGGAACAGTCTGAGTCGGTGTCCCTCGATCCGTGGATAGGTGCAGTAGATGCAGCCGTGCGGGCAGCCTCTCTTTGTTTGCAGGTTCAACATGCCGCCCAGTTCCAGGTAGTGTATGGGATCCAGCAGCATGTCCTCGGTACGGCTACCGCCTGGGTTTTGCCAGGGTTCTGGTATTACCGCGGGCTTGTCCCGGGTCACTACACCATCGATTCCTGCGGGATCTTTCCCCTTCTCCAGGGCTTGAAGCAGCAAGGACACGCGTTCTCCCTCGCCAACGACGCCGTAGTTCGCATCAAGTGTGCTCATTAGCTCGTCTGGGAAGATGGTGAACCCTGCCCCGCCAAGAACGATGGGTGCCGCGGTGGTCTGCTTGATCAGACGTACGATATATATGTATTCGTCGATGAAGCTAGACATCTGGGTTACATCCGTGTTGTCGATGTTCCGGATGGCCAGTCCCACCAGATCGGGTTTAAAGTCCCGGATGGTCGCTTGCACATCCTGGTTTGAACTTGCCCAGGCCAAATCGCAGACTTGAACATCGTGACTCGCCGCGATCGATCTGACCACATGGTCTATGCCCAACGGGTAGACCGGGTAGGGAACCTTGAGCTTGTTGGCTGATATCAGTATTACCCGCATGGTCGCGTTCCTGTGTTTTTGGCAGAGCTATGCTATCCAACGGAAAAGCCAGACGCAAACAACAGTCCCTCTGTGATTCCAAGCAGAGGCAATTAATTGACAGGATTGGCTGACGTATGTATATCTGCGCACTGAGCAGAGCGGCAGTAGCGCATGTAGTCAAGGAGTTTCGAAGATGACCCACGAAGAAGGATTTGACTATATTATTGCTTTTTTCATGGAACAGTTTGAGATTCCCAGGGAGAAGATCACCCTGGAAGCACGTTTGCTCGACGATCTAGGGCTCGATAGCATCGATGCATTGGACATGATTGGGATGTTTGAAGCGCAGTACGATATCGAGGTGAACGAAGAGGAGCTAAGGTCCATACGAACTGTCCAGCATGTGATCGACTTCCTGGTCAAGGCGATACCTTAGGTTTTGATGCAAGAAAGCTGGTTTCATCTCTCGGACTTCCGATACGAGCCGCCGGATCGAATCGAAGCCGACGCGACCGTCCCTGACGATTCCCTCTTCTTCTCGGGGCACTTCCCCAAGATGCCCGTAGTGCCGGGCATTGCCATGGTGGCCATGGTGGAAAGGACCCTGAACCGCCACGCCTCCCGGTCAGGCCTCGATCGGTCCATCACTGGTCTTAGAAGGGTGCGATTCCGAAGCCTGATCGAGTCTGGATCTTCTTTCCACCTGATCATCGCACCTCACCGGCTGAATCCAGAATTGGACTTCACCTTCGAAGTCATCCACCGGGACAAGAAGGCCTGCGATGGCGTGATCCGGTTCTGTAGTGAAAGGCATGCAAGCCCGCTCCAGGACGAGCCGCCGGACAACCGCAAGCCATTGGATGTCGCCATCGAGGACTGTATTCCCCATCGAGACCGGATGAAAGTGATTGATTCCCTCCTGGAGATCGGCGAGGAACACTGCGTCACCCGAGCGGATGTGAACGAGCGCTGGCCTCTGGTGGATTCCGGCGCGACGAGCTCCGTGGTGCTTATTGAAGTGGCAGCTCAGACAGCTTCGTCTCTGATAAGCTGGAAACGTCGCTACAAGGAGGAGACCGGAGGAAGAGGTTTCCTGGTGGGCGTCAAGCTCGCAAAGTGGTCACACAGTCGAATACCCGTGGGAACCCGGTTGTTCACCCACGTCAAAGTCATCATGCAACGCGACAACTACTTGGTGTTCGCCTCGAAGGTAATTTCTCCGCCGGGACTTTCGGCCGAGATCCAGTTCCAGGCGTTCCGGCCGAATGATGGGGATTATCTCATTCCAAGATGATCGATCGCAACCTTTCCCTGCCCACGATGAGGCCCACGGTCATCAGCGAACCGATGGTAGTTCCCAGGATCCCGGGCGCCGTCACGCTTTGGCCGGCAAGGTACAGACCTTGGACCGGGGTCCGGTTCATCAGGGCACAACGCAGCAACTGGCGGGTGGAGCGGAGCACTCCGTAGGTTGATCCGTTGGCGCTACCGACAAAGTCCCGGATGGACAATGGCGTGAATATATCCAGGATGCGGGCTCGATCCAAAGGGCCAAAGATCGGTTCCACCTCTTTTAGAAGCAGCCTGGCCCGGGCCTCTTTCTCCTTCCGGTACTCTTCCCCGCGTCTTCCGGTACGTGTGGTCTCCCATGCGCGCCAATCATCGAATGGGCTGGGGCTGACCATTGCGAGTAGGTTAGTGTCGGGGAGTCGGGTGGAATTGACTTGGCAGAAGACGATCCGGGGTTGGCAGTCTATGTTCTTATACCGGATCAGGTTGTACGACCTTGCGGGCAAATCGGCCGCGGGAACGGCCACCTGGACCGACAGGCAGCCCTGCGTGTCCTCCAGGGAAGATATGCGGTTGCGGTACGCGGGGCGCACCGCTCCTGGCGGCACAATCTCCAGGACGGTCTTGGGATGTACCGCACAGACGATCAGGTGGGCCTGCAGGCTATTGCCCGACTCCAGGCTTACGCCGCTTGCACTCCGGTTGGCGACGTGGATTTCTGTTACCCGCTCACCCAGGAGGATCCGACCTCCAAGCCCCCTCAGCCTGGAGGCGAAAGTCTCGGCCATCTGAGTTCCGCTGCACCCGAGACGCCAGGAGGAGGTCAGATAGGAGGCCAGGGTCATCAGGAACAGGGGTTGGGGGCACTGCTCCAGAGGTACACCCAGCCAGGCCGTGGGGATTTCCAACACCTGCCGAAGCCCGTTGCTGCATCCAAACTCGTTGAGAAACCCGCCCATAGACTCCATGGAATCCAGCAGGGAATCATCTTTAGGCCGCGAGAACAGCAGCGATTCGAGGTTCATCCGCCTGCTTGTGGCTTCGAGCTTCCCCACCAGCTCCCGGATGGCGTTCGGCTGGTCGGGAAAGGCATCAAATAGTCGCTGTCCATACGATTGGATGCCAACTGGTAGGTCGAAGGTGAAGTCGTCGAAGATGTACCGGTCCACCACGCCTTTCTTGCCCATCCTCTCGAGGGGAATCCTCTCATACACGCCCAGCACCTCGAAGATGTGCCTGAGAATCTGGTCACAGTCCAGTGCTCCCATGTAGTGCACGCCCACCGGGCACTCGATCCCATCCCGGGTGTAACTTCGCATCAGGCCGCCGGCCTGCTGGTTCTTCTCGATCACTGTGACGGAAAATCCCAGTCTGGCCAACAGGATACCACAGGACAGCCCCCCCACGCCGGAGCCGACCACGATGACTTCTTCACTCGTCGGGTTCACCCAACCACCTCGATCGCCGTCACTCGGCTTCCCAACCCCAGCAGTAGGATTCTCTTTCCCGCCAGCTGGAACTCGCCATCCGGGGTGAAGTGTGCCGGAATGACTCCCTCGTGCAATAGACGCACGGCCAGGACCGCGGCCACCGCCGCAGCGGTGGCGAATTCGCCCGTTTGGCGGCGATAATCGATGACTGGGCCGGAGAAGCCCGTGTCAGAAACGAAGCGCCTAAGTTGCTCTTTTGCCCGACTCCGCTGGGAGGCGGGGATTCCTACAAGCACTGCACCTATCTGGCTGCATACCGCATCCCGGCCCCCTAAAGACTTCACCAGGGACTCCAACAGGCGGGGGTGGTCATCTGCCATTTTGAAGAATCGAGGCGCCAGGGCAATGCCGAACGGATCCTCGGTCGGCCTGACCACCAGGGCGCCACCCCCATCGGCAAGCTCTCCTGGCACTGGCGAGTTGGGATCCACAAGGGGAGTCATCTTTTCATGGGCCTCGTCCGCCCCGAGGATCAGGCACGAGGTTCCGTCTTTGGGTGCTAGCAGGGAAGCCAGGAAGACGGCCTGTTCGAACGCGTCGTCCTCGCCCGTTGTGGTGATATTGGGCCCATGGGCTTGGTATCGTATGGCCAGCTGTCCAGCCACTGCGTTGTGCACCGAGCCCACGAAGTCGGTGGGGCTGGAAAACTCCTGGTTGGACTCGAAGAGGGCTTGAAGGAAGTCGTAGGTCTCAGACAGGGATCCGAATCCGGTTCCCACGAACACGGAACCGAAAGATGAGTCGTTACCTGCCTCGGCATGAGCCTGTTTGGCGAGCGCTAGCGCTATTCTCGACAACCGCTTCTGGCGCCTGAGCGCCCGGGGGGACAGGACCCGGGTTAACTCTTCCGAAGGGCACCTGCCGGCTAGAGAGAGGCCCTGCTTGAATCTCTCTGTACTGATCTCCATATGTCCGACCCCAGTGAGACAGGCACTTCCCAGGACGGCCAGCCACTTTTGCCTCACCGCGCTTGGCGCAGAACCCGGATCCACCACCTCGTTTTGCAACTCCGCGTCGCAGCACCGAAGTCGATGCTCGACGTTCCGAACCACGCCTCCGCTCGACTTCAGTGCAGCTCCTTGATTTGCAAAACGATCTGGCGTCCCGGAAAAAGAAGGGTGGGAGATTCTGGCAAAACTGGCGGGCTTGTGGTCCACTTGGCCGAACATCAGGGAGGCGTTGTTGCCTCCGAAGCCGAAGGAGTTAGACAATACCACCTTCAGGTCGGCTGGCTTAGGCGAAGGCACGGGTCCAAGACTCAGTTCGGGATCGGGCCTTTTACAACGGGGAGTGGCAGGAAGCAAGCCGTGCTGCAAAGACAGTGTTGAGATGACCGCCTCGACGGCACCGGAGGCGGCGAGCGAGTGGGAGAATGAGTCCTTGGAAGAAGAAGAGGCTGGCGGTCCCTCTTCCCCGAACAGCCTTCGGATTGCCTTTGCCTCCGAGGCATCACCGTCCTGGGTGCCGGTTCCGTGCAGGTTGATGTAGTCTATCTCTGCAGCTCCCATCTCGGCTTCCTCCAGCGCATCCCGCATGGCTGCGAGCGCACCCTCTCCATGGGGGTGTGGGGCACTGGGATGATACGCATCGCAGCTTATTCCTCCTCCCAGCAGTTCAGCCCGGGCGCCGGGCGGAGGACTCTCGGCCGCGACAAGCATCAACATGGCAGCCGCCTCCCCCACCGTCATACCCGCCCGATCTTGGTCAAAGGGACGGGCCCCCTGAGGATCGATCAGTTGCAACATGCAGAAACCATAGTAGGTCAGGTGGCACAATCCGTCCGCTCCGCCCGCGAGCACCCGCTTCGCCTGGCCGGAGCGGATGAGCTCGAATGCGGTTTTGAGGGCCAGGGCCCCGCTGGAACAAGCCGTGGAGATCGTAAACGATGGCCCCAGGCAACCGATCTTTCGGGCGATGTAGGTGGCCACGGTGCCGGTGCCGTGCCATCGGAACCGGGAGGCATCTCGAACACCTTTCTTCAGCAGTTCCTCTGTGGTAAGCATGCCGCCGGTGGTGCACCCCAGGACTACCGCGTCGGGAGGTGCGGGATCGCCTTCCATGGCCTGCAGGGCCGCCTCCAGCGCCAACGCATGGGTTCGGGGTACCGAACCGTCGTTCATCGAGTCCTGGATCTGCCCGACTGGGTAGGCTCCCTTGCTGGAAGGCGCGAACAGGGAGAGAGGTTGGATGCCGCTCCTTCCGGTCCGCAATGCCTGGAGAGTTCGGGCGCATCCCCTCCCGACCGGACTAACGATTCCTAGTCCGGTGATGAATACCCGTCTGCCTTTCACGCACAACCTTTGGTGCGGTGTTGCTGGACATACTCGGCCAGCGTGGTGACTGTCCGAAAGACCTTCTGCCCGAGTTCCTTGTTGTCGATCAACACGCCGTAGTCCTTCTCGATCATGATTGCCAGTTCCAGCACATCGATGGAATCTAGACCCAGCTCTCCCCCGATCAGTTGATCGTCGTTCCCGATATCTTCTTCTTTCGCGTCCATCAGATCCAAGGTTTTTACAATCTTGCTCTTCAGTTCCTCTCTCAGGACTTCCATCACTTGGCTCTCTCTCGATGAATCAAGGTCCAGGCGAAAAGGCTACTTACGGTCGATTTCTTTGTCAAGGAGTTGTGAATTCCCCCAGCGCTGCAGCCAACACCAGGGCCACGTCAAAGTCGTGTAACTTCCCGAATTTTCGTCGTCGTAGCCGTCGCCGTAGTCGTTGCCGTTGCCAATGAAAACACAAGCAAATTCCGACGACGGCTACGACTTTGACGTGGTCCTGCAGCCAACACGCCTGGTTGTCTTTGAGACGTGCAAATCTTGTTAAAATGAGGACTTGCATTCCAGGAGGGGTTCTGTTTTACTCTGGCGCGATACCGATGGATTTCAAGCATTAAGCTGGATAGCGATCGAGCATGGCAACAAGTTCTCGTGTGTGCGTGGTCCCGAACGACGGCAGGCGGGCCCAGAGGAAGCGGACGTTCGCCGAACTGCTCGTAGACCCGCGGGTGCGCGAGCGCTTCGAGAAAATACGCAAGTACTTTTTCCTGCGCGAATCAACCTACGACATGAGCAATCGGTGCAACATGCGATGCGACGGTTGCTACTACTACCGGGGTGAGAAGCAGTTCGCCAGGGAGAACCGCGATCCCGAAGCCTGGCGCAAGCTGATGCGCGAGGAGAAGAAACGGGGCATCACCTACGTGGTACTGGCCGGTGCGGAGCCTTCCCTGGTGCCCGAGTTACTCCAGGTTTGCTACGACGAGATACCGCTTGGGTGTATCGCCACCAACGGATTGATTCGCATTCCTGAGTCGGTCGGGCACAAGATCCACATCTCGGTGTGGGGCAACGACAAAACCAGCCACCGGGTTCGCCGGAAGAAGGATCTGCTGTGCCGGCAGTTGGAGGCCTACCAGGGCGACCCCCGGGTGGTGTTCGTGTATACATTTACCCGGTCCAACATACCGGAGATCTATGAGGTAATGGAGGTTCTCGCGGCAAAAGACGTCAGGGTCACCTTCAATGTGTTCTCGGCTCCGATGGGGTACAATGGGGAGCTTCGCCTGGACGAACCCGCATTGGCTGAGACGCGAATGACCATGCTGGACGTCATGGCCAACTTCCCTGACAATGTGCTGTTCTCGCCGTACAACGTGGTGGCGCACACCCACCGCTACGGCTTGCACAAGCTGTACTCCTGTCCATACCCGCGGGCCAACGAGTCCACCTTCATTGGTCTGGGAAGATCGTTCCGTCAGTACCGGATCGATCTCACCTGGGACCGAAGCGTGGCTTGCTGCGTGCCCGACACCGATTGTGAGGACTGCCGCCACTATGCATCCGGTAGCGCGATGGTTACCGCCCGGATGCATCGCCATGCCACTGATTCTCATCACTTCCGCGCCTGGTTGGATTACGTGGATACCTATCTGTCGGTATGGGTCATGAACTATCCCAAGGGGGAGAACTTGTGCCCGGAGCTGATACCTCCCCCGGGTCATGATTTAACATAGGAACGGGTTCTCCAATGGGTGAAGAGTCATGAAGACCGTGAGTTCGCTTCTTGATGATTACTGGCATGAGCGCTACAAGAGGATCTCCCACCTGAACATCCGCAGTTCTATCTACGACGTGACCAATCGTTGCAACCTGCGCTGCAAGGGCTGCTTCTTTTTTTCCTCGGACGAACACCTAGTGAAGGAGGAGAACGACATCAACAAGTGGAAGGAGTTCGTCGACCGGGAGGTGGAGCGAGGAGTGAATCTGGCCATACTTATCGGTGGCGAGCCCACACTTTGCCTGGACCGGGTAGAGGCCTTCTACAAACGGGTACCCACCTACTGTGCCACCAACGGTCTGCTCAAGGTTCCTCGGGATCGCTTTCCGGGCATGATGGTGGGCATATCGCTGTGGGGAAACTCCGAGGACGAGAAGGTGCTACGGGGTCGCGACACCTTTACCGTCTCGCTGAAGAACTACGAGGGTGACCCCTACACCTACTACCTTTACACCATCACTCCCAACCAGATTGGCAGGATCGACCCTATCGTCAAACGCATCCACGACGCCGGCCTCAAGGTACACCTGCAACTCCTATCCAACGATGAGGGTGCCGACGGCTTCTACTGGAACCACGAAAAGTTGGTCGAGGTTCGTGCAGAGATGGACGGCGTACTCGACCGGTACCCGGATGCGGTCATTTCGTCCAAGTACTACCACAAGGTGCTCACCACCGGGAAGATGCTGGGTCGCAAGTGGGGCTGGATGGAATGTCCGTCGGTGACCGAGCTGCGGGATACCCGCAACCCCCGGCCCAAGCACCTGATCCGGTTCACCCGTTGGGGAGCAGACCTGAAAACCATGCACCGCTGCTGTACCTCGGCGACCCGCGACTGCACCACTTGCAAGGACGGAGCCGCCCACATGAGTTGGATCATGGTGAACAAGCGGGCGCACATCCGCACCGCGGAGGATCTGCAGAACTGGATCGAAGTCTACGAGATGTTTGCCAAGCTGTACCGCTACATTCCCTGGTGACGGTCCATGCCAGAGCTGCGGCCCACCAAGAACGACGTCATCAAACAGATTGATCAGCTCATCGCTGACCGATTGGGCGTGGACCTGCATGGCCAGCGCCGGACCGAGAAGATTGACGTGGAGAAATTCGGCTCCATCGATCTGCCGGACACCATCTCCGGACTGGAGCGCGAGTTCGGCATCGACTTCTCCAATGAGGATCGGGGATACCTGGATTGCTTGGAAACCCTCTACAGCATGGTATACTCCAAGTACGTTTCCAAGAACTGGCCCGTCGACACGGAAAAGCTTGAGGGCCACGCCCTGGTCATCCCGGTTTACAACCACGCAAGCAGGCTCAACAAAGTACTCAGCCAGGTGCATGAATTCAAGATACCGGTGTTCGTGGTCGACGACGGCTCCACCGACGATTCCTTCAAGGTGGCCAGCTACTTCCAGGGCATAACGGTGCTCCGCCACGACACTAACCGGGGCAAGGGCGCAGCGTTGCTCACTGGGTTTACCCAGGCGGCCAAGGTGGCCGAGTGGGCCATTACCCTGGACGCCGACGGCCAGCATGAACCCCTGGACGTCGTCCAGCTCATCGAGGCAAAGCCGGAGGGCACCCGCCCCATCGTCGTGGGCCACCGCCAGGGAATGCGGGGACAAAACGTGCCCTGGACCAGCCGCTTCGGTAAAAAGTTTTCCAACTTCTGGGTACGGACCTCCAAGGGTCCAAAAATCACCGACTCCCAGAGCGGCTTCCGCATCTATCCCCTGCCCGAGGTGCTCAATCTGAAGACACGGACCCGGCGCTTCCAGTACGAGATCGAGGTGCTGGCCCTAGCCAACTGGGTGGACATGCCAGTAGTGGAAGCCCCGGTCAGCGTGAACTACTGGGGAAAGCATGAGAGCGTCTCCCACTTTCGGCCCTGCGTTGATTTCTGGCGGAACGCGGCCACCTTCACCCGTCTCATTTGCCTGCGCCTGTTCGTTCCCCGCGCGCACAGGGCCCGCCTGGCCACCCGGGAGATACGGCAGGCATGAGATGGAGCGTCATCCTGCTCACTGCGCTTGCCGGTGCAGGCCTGCTGTACTTGGCTACGACGCGGCTCAAGATCGACTCGGACATCCTCTCCACTCTACCGCATGACGAGCCGGTGCTGGCCGACACCCTTTACGTGATGGCACACCATCCGGTCCTGGATCGGGTATTCTTCGACCTGCACCTGGCAGGCAACAACGGTGACACAGATACCCTGCTGTCCACCGGGGACTGGCTGAAGAAGGAGCTGGAATCCACCGGTCTGTTCAAATCGGTCGGTGTCACCGAAGCCGTCCAGGGCATGCCCCAGCTGCTCACACTCGTCGTCGACAACCTGCCGGCATTCTTCGATCGACACGATCTTGAGCATGCGGTGGCAGAGCGCCTACACCCCAAGGTGCTCTCCCGCGCACTGGAAGACGAGCTTGCCAACCTCAGTGAGCTTACCAGCATCGGCCAGAGCGACTTGGTTATGAAGGACCCCTTGAGTCTGCGCGAGATCATCCTAGCCCGGATGAGCGATCTGTTACCGACGAAGGGGGCCCGGTTCACCCGGGGACATCTGATCTCCCCAGATGGAGGGCACCTGTTGCTAATTGCCGATCCCCAAGGCTCCGGCACGGACAGCCGCTTCGCCGCCCGGCTGGAGAAAGCCATCGAACATATCCACCTCAAACTTCGTAGCCGGGAAGGGCCGAGTCTCGACCTGGTTCCCGTAGGGTCCTACCGGGCAGCCCTGGACAACGAGCGGGTGGCCCGCTCGGACACCGAGCGGACCATCGTGCTGGTCTCGGTGGCCATTGTACTCCTCCTGCTGCTGTGCTTCCCCAGACCGGTATTGGGTCTGTTCGCCCTGGTTCCCGCGCTGTTCGGAACGGTGGCCGGCCTGTTCGTATACTCCCTCTTCAAACCTGTCATCTCCCTGCTAGCGCTGGGCTTCGGCGGCGCCATTGTTTCCATCACTGTCGATCACGGGATCGCTTACTTGCTGTTCCTCAACCGCAAGTATGAGGTGAGTGGTCGCCAGGCCGCTCACGAAGTCTGGTCGGTGGGATTGCTGGCCACCCTTACCACCACCGGCGCCTTCCTGGCCTTGCTATTCAGCGGCTTTCCGGTGCTTGAGCAACTGGGCCTGTTCGCCGCCCTTGGTGTGACCTTCTCGTTTATCTTCGTGCACACGGTCTTCCCTCTAATCTTTCCTCGACTGAAGCCGATCAGGCGCAAGAGCCTGGTGCCTATCCATCGGCTGGCCACTTGGCTGGCGCTGTCCGGACGCAAGGTGGCCACCGGGATCGTTCTCCTGTTCGCCGGGGCCATGGCCACGTTCGCCCCTCCTGACTTCAGGGCCGACCTGCAGGCCATGAACACAGTGAGCGAGGACACGCTCCAAGCCGAGGCCATGCTGAAGCGCGTATGGGGGGACGTGCTTGACCGAGTGTACCTACTCATCGAGGGTAACTCGATGAAAGCGATTCATAGACGGGCGGACCAGTTACTGGATTTCGTGGAAACCGCCCAAGCGAAATCCATGTTGGACTCCGGCTTTTCCCCTTCGCAGGTGGTGCCCGGACCAGCCCGGGCCAGCAAGAACCTGGCGGCTTGGCGGCACTTCTGGAGTCCAGGCAGAGTGGAAGCCTTCCGGCAGAACCTGCTCGCTGCGGCAGAGGATTTCGATTTCGCCCCGGACGCCTTTGACCCGTTCATCGAATCCATCTCCAAGCCCCGTCCGGCCGACCTGCGCATCCCGGAGGAGATCGCATTGTTACTGGGCATTTTTCCCGACAAGTCCGGCAAGGGATTCGTGTCGCTTTGCCCATTGCATCCGGGGCCTGAGTACCAGGGCAATCGCTTCCATACGGCGGTGGCATCTCTCGGCGGTGCGCGGCTTCTGGACCCTACACTGTTCTCCGACCGGTTGTCCGCACTGGTAGTGTCAACCTTTTCCCGCATGCTGCTGATCTGCGGTGCCGGCATACTCTGCATCCTCCTGTTCTTCTTCTTGGGATTCAAGCTACCGGGCCTGGTACTGACGCCGGTCCTATTCTCGCTCATCTGCACCATGGGCACCCTCAAGCTTATCGGACACCCACTGGACATCCCCGGCCTGCTACTAGCCATCGTAGCGGTGGGCATGGGCATCGACTACGCTTTGTTTTTGGTCCGCAGCCACCAACGCTACCTAAAAGAGCACCACGAGTCGCTTGGCATTATCCGTTCCGCCGTCCTGCTAGCCTCGCTGTCCACCCTGATCGGTTTCGGCGCTTTGGCCCTGGCCGATCATGCCCTGCTGAGGAGCGCGGGCCTGATCGGCGTATTGGCAATCGCTTACTCGCTCATCGGCGCTTTCTTCCTTCTACCCCCGATGCTTCGGGTGGTGTTTCGCGACCGGGGCTGGATCAGCAGCGATGGCTCGCTTGAGCCCGGCTCAACCCGGCACCGCAGGCAGGTACTCAGGCGCTACCGCCACCTGGAGGCCTACCCAAGGCAGTTCGCCCGCTTCAAGATGGTGCTAGACCCCATGTTTTCCAAGCTGCACACATGGGTTGGCGCGGCCAAAACCATTCTAGACGTCGGCTGCGGCTACGGGGTACCAGGCACCTGGTTGGCCGTACTCAACCCAACGCTCAAGGTTTACGGCCTCGATCCCAACCCCGAGCGGGTGCGGGTGGCCAAGCGCGTGCTCGGCGAGCGGGGGAAGATCACCGAGGGAAAAGCCCCCAACCTACCCCCCGAGCCCGATCGAGTGGACGCCGTGCTCCTGCTGGACATGATTCACTACCTGACCGACCAGGAACTGGAGACCACTCTCGAAGACCTGCACGCGCGCCTAGCGCCCGGGGGGCGCCTGATCATCCGGGTCACGGTGCCCACAGGCAAAAATTCCTTCTGGAAGTGTCAACTGAAGCGCTTCCGGGTGTGCGTTCTTCGCATACAGGCCACCTTCCGCACCCTGGAACAGATCGAAGCGATTCTACGTCAGGCCGGCTTCCAACTTGAACACTCCGAACCGAGCGCCAAAGGCCGGGAGGAGACCTGGTTCATCGCCACCGCGGAGACCGCTTGACATGGGCGAGAAGCGGGAAAAGAGAGTTTGGCCGTACCGCTTCTTCCGCTTCCTGGGAGTCTGGGCGGTGGCTGCCATCGCTTGGTTGGTATCCACCGGCTACTTCCTGTTCACACTCCGACGGGTCAAGGCCAGCCTCCAATTTTACCAGAGCCTATTCCCCGGGCGAAACCGCTTCTTCTATCTGCGATGCGCCTGGAGACAGTTCCACAACTTCGCTTCCGTCTTCGCCGAGAGGCTCACCTTGGAAAGCGGACGTGAAATCGAATACCTTTCCGATGGCTGGGAGTACTTGCAGAAAGCCGCCGAACGTGGGACCGGTGGCATCATCATCATGTCGCACGTAGGCAACTGGGAGGTGGCCGCCCGGCTGTTTCGGCGGCGGAATATGAAAATGATGCTATTCATGGGAACGCGAGAGGGAGAGGGTATCGAGAGGTTACAGAAATCCGACCTAAAGGTGGATCGGGTGCGGGTGGCGGCTATCCCCGAGGGAGCGAAATCAACGCTGGATGGTCTGGAAGGACTCAAGTTCATCCGGAGGGGCGGCTTCATATCCATGGCCGGCGACCGGGTAGGCCATCCGGGTCAACGCTGTGTGCCTGTTCGATTTTTAGGGCACGAAGTTTCCATGCCTGAGGCCCCCTACCGATTTGCGGCGATCTCCCATACACCGTTGTTCGTCTTCTTCGTCTTTCGAACCGGCAAGAGGAAATACTTGATCCGAATCACACCACTAAAAATCATCGGGAGAACCTCTCGCTCCGAGCGCAGAAAGGCCATCCAACAGGCCGCGCAAGAATACTCATACCAACTGGAAGAAGCCGTGCGCCAGTTTCCCTACCAGTGGTATCATTTTGGAAACACCGTGGTGCACGATGGGCTCAAGGCGGATGAAGGCACCCAAATCCACCGATGATCGCTTGACCGGAGCTGGATCGAAAACTCAGCACTGTCGAGTCATATCACTTATGCAAGGGATACAGCGTGAGGACCTGCTCGGTCAAAAGGGCGGAGTTGACCGTTTCGGTCACCTCCTCGATCGAGAGCGTTCGTATTTTTCGCAGCTTGATGGTGTTGTGCACGCAGGTATTGAATAGACAGTTGCCAGGAGGGAAGAGCTTGTTGGTACCCTCCACATGCAGCACCTCAACGGGGGCCCGGCAACGACGAGCGATACCGAAAGCGCCCTTCTTGAAAATGCCAAGGCGGCCGTCCGGGCTGCGAGTCCCCTCGGGAAAAACGAACAGGTTCCCACCCGACCGCAGGTAGTCCTGTAGTTTTTCGATCTGGTCGAACATGTTCGTGAGCAATCCTTCCTCGGTGGTAGCTACGATGTAACCGGCACGACGCGCCGCCCAGCCCATGAATGGTACGCTCAGCAAACCACTCTTGATGATGGTTTTGTGACGCGGCAACGCTGAAACAAGCAAAATGGAATCCAAGTAGGACACATGGTTACATACCACAACGGACGAGCGGATCGCGCGAATCTCGCGCTGGATACTCATCTTCAGACCAGGTACCAGCAACGCCACCAACCAGAAAAAACATCGAAAGTATGCATAATTGAGACGCTGGAAGGCCCGCTCGCGATCGCGCCAAAACAGCCAGGCAAGCCCATATGGCAGGGCGAACAAAAGCGGTTCTATCAAGCCGAAAAAGATCCAGAGCAGAAACGTGACGACGAAGTCAACGGGTCGCTTTAACCATTTCATTGCAGTAGACATATCGTCTTCAGGCACCTACATGACTTTATTTATGAGCGAGCGCTAAGGACTAGCCCAGCAGAAGCAACCAGAATAATCCGGTACCCAAAGCAACCCCGCACACCAGAAGCCCGGTCAATGCGGTGAAAAGAGAGCGCTTGCGCTGTTTTGGGGGCGTCTTGCGCACCGCCGAGAGCAACAGGCCGGCCACCGCCAGCCAGATCACCCCGGAGGTAACCGCCGCCAACCCC
>JAUXGL010000026.1 GCA_030622135.1 Deltaproteobacteria bacterium | reverse complement strand
CGGGCTGGGGGCCAAGTTGGATGGAGGCAGCTCATTGAGGAGGATGGCATAGACGTCAAGAATTATGTGGAGTTGGTTGCTACGACTCTTTATACTAACCACGCGATATTGCTAGTGCCGACACAGCCAGCTTCTTCGTAGCTCCGCATAATCATATACTCCGCATAAGTGGGATAATGCGCTGCAGCGCATTATCCCACCCCATTATCGCCTACGGGCTGAACGTACGGTTCGTTAGCTCCTCCCATCTCCACATCCCCTTTCTCTTTTGACTCCCTCGTCCCGACCCCTGAACCTGGATAGTTCCCGGGCGAAACCCTTGCCGAAAAGCCAGTCCAGCGTTTTCGCCATGGACTGGACCAGGGGTGGAAGGGATGGGTCGGCCAGGCAAGGAAAGCGCTGGGGTGAATAGGTATTCCAGGACTTGTAGTTGCTCTTGTCGAGCACCGTCAGCAGGATCTTGCCATGCTCGAGTGAAATGAGCAGCAAGGGAAAAATCCGGCAGGTGTACGGCTGAATGTCGCTCTGGGAAAGCTTGTGCTTCTTGGCAAACCCGTGCAGATGGCAGCGGATGCGTCCACGGCCGTCCAGCAGCGAAAAAACGCAGCGCCCGCCCGGCCGACACAGGGTCTCTCCCTCCTCATCCAGGTAAAAACGACCCTCCGCGCACTTCAGGCGGGGCTCGCGGCGGGAGAGGTGTGCGGCCAGCTCATTGCGCACTCCCGCGAGCCTGCGCTTTTCGGCCACGGTAAGGGGCACATACACATCCGCGCAACAAGAGCGACGACGACGGCCCCGTGCCGGCGCGCAACGCTCGGGCACGCAATCGAAGCGCGCGATCAGGACCGACTGGTCCACCAGTATGGAGCCGACCTCCACAACCCCTTTCCCGTTTTCCTTCTGCTCAAGCCAGCGGTCGAAATAATCCTCGCAGGAATCGTCGGCGTCTTCCGGCTCTTCAACTTGCAGCCAGCGGCGTACTTTCGAATTCAATCGGAAGGTTTTTGGCCTTTTCCCGGTAGTTTTCATTTTGCAACAGTATCAAATAGTTGCATTTATCTCAAAAGTTTCCGGGCCAAAAACTTGATTCGGCACGTGTAGTCTCATATCCTACATGTAGTGCAAATGAATACACGGAGGAAGCCATGAACCAGTCGAACCAAAGGAAACATAGTCGAGCCACCGTGAACCTGCTGGCGGGTGAAACCAACCGGGGGAGGTATTATCTTCCCCTGCTCGCCAACATCAGCGAAAACGGGGTCTACCTGGAGAGTCCCACCGATCTGGAGATGCCCCGGGTCAACGATCCCATCGTGGAACTGAACCTCCCGGGCATCGACGGACTCATCTGGGCCCGGTGCCGAGTCGTCCGCGAAGAAAACCAAGGATTCTTCACCGGCCGGGCATTGAGTTTCGTCGACATCTCCGCCATCGACAGAAAGCACATCCGCCTATACGTCCAGCGCTGCATCGGCATCGCATAAAACGTTTTCCGATTAATTGACACGGACTGCCTGCACGTGTACGCTCACGGGTGATGAGACGTATCAAGTGGGCGGGTTTGTTTTGTTTTCTTTGGGCCGTTTTCTCGGGGTGTCCTCCCCAGCGCATCGTGGGCCGGCCGGCCTGGGTAGCCAATCACCAGCATGATAAATACCGATCCGAATCATACCTGATCGGAACCGGCGAAGGCAGCACCCGGGAGAAAGCTGCACAAGCCGCCCGCGAAGATCTCATCTCCCAGCTCAAGATCCATCTGGGGCTAATCCTGCAGGAAAAGAAGCAGAGCGTTGCCAAGGATTCCTGGTTCAACCCCTATCACTTTTCCCCCGGAAACCTGGCCGAGATCGCCAAGAGCGAGATCGTCCACACCTGGAATAGCAAAGATGGAAGCCGGCATGCGGCCCTGGCGGCCCTGGACCGATCGCGGCTGGCCAAAACTTCCTTCGAGAAGGTCCTGGCGGCCCAAAAGAGCTGCAAGGACTCCGTCGCCAAAGGCGACTTGCAGTTGAAAGATGAGCGCCATCCCTACCAGGCCCTGCTCCTGTACACCCAGGCCCTGCTGGACTTCACCCAAGCGGAGAACCTGGGCATTCTCCTGCAAGCGGCTACGGGCAAGTCGCTGTCCGATCCCACCGCGCCCACGGCCAAGAACCTAGTCGACAAGATCGACCGTTTGCTCGACGGGGTGGAGTTACGATCGGTGCGGGGAGACGGCCAGCGGGTGGACGACCAGGGAGCCCTGTCCAGCCCGCTGGTGACCGGTGCCTACATGACCGACGGGACCGATCGATTCCCGGTCAAGGGCCTGCCGCTGCGCTTCCGGCTCCAGCGGGGCGAGTCCGTGGACATTCGCGGTTCCACCAACGAGTTCGGCGCGTTCACGGCCCGCCTGGAGAAAGTACCGGCAGACCCGAAGAAAACCAGCCTGGTCATCGCTCGAATTGACGGCGAACAGGTGTTCTCCGATGCGGGATTGAAACCGGACGACCCCCGGTTCTCGACCCTCTTGCAGCGCATCAAGATATTCGAAACCAGCTTCCGCCTGCTGGCCCCCAACGAGGCCGCCACGCGCATCCTCGTGCTGGTCTGGGAAGACATTTCGGGAACCCAGCTGCCCAGCTCGGTGGTTTTGGAGCAATTCTCGCGCACACTGGCCCGCGAGGGCTTCGATCTGGTCGACCCGGGCACTCTGGAAGAACCGCTGGAGGCCACCCTGCCGCTGGACAAGGCGATCGCGGCCACCAAGGGAAAAACCGACATCCTGGTTCTGGGCAGCGTGGAGGCCGGCGTGTCCCAGGTGGTCACCGCGCAATTCGTGTTCGCCAAGGCCAAGGGAAAAATCCAGGCCATATCGACCGAGTCCGGAAAGGTCCTGGCCACCTTCGAGCAGGAGGTAAAAGGGGCCGGCAGCGATGCCCAGAGCGCCGACAAGCGGGCTTTAACCACTTTCGCCCGCAAGGCCATCCGCACCCTCCTCGATGCCATTTTAAAGCCGGCCGGCAAACCCTCATGAACAAAGATCCGGCGCCGCTCGAAGGCGTGCGCGTCCTGGATCTGACTCGCCTGTTTCCGGGTCCCCTGGCCACCATGATGCTGGGCGATCTCGGCGCCGAGGTCATCAAGGTAGAGGACCCCAAAACCGGCGATCTCACCCGCTACTGGCCTCCCCAAAAGAACGGCGTCGGAGCCGGCTATCTGGCCCTGAACCGATCCAAACTGTCCTTCACCGTAAACCTGAAAGACCCGAAAGGGCGAGCGCTGTTCTTGAGACTGGCGAAGCAGTCCGACGTGGTGGTGGAAAGTTTCCGGCCCGGGGTCATTGACCGTCTGGGGATCGGATACCCGGAGCTGAAGCAGGCCCGGGACGATATCATTCTTTGCTCCATCTCGGGTTACGGCCAGGACGGCCCCTTCCGCGAGCGGGCGGGTCACGACATCAACTACTGCGCCCGCGCCGGCGTGCTCGGGCTGACCGGCGCGCGGAACGGCCCGCCCATGATGCCGGGTGTCCAGATTGGCGACGTCACCGGCGGCACCTGGCAGGCATTGGCGGGCATCCTGGGCGCCCTGTTTCAACGGGAGCGGACCGGGCAGGGCCAATGGTTGGACATCGCCATGACCGAAGGCGTGCTCACCACCGCAACGCTGATGCTCGCCGAAGCGTTTATCGGCGAGAAGATCCCTCCGCGCGGAGAGGCTCCGCTGGCCAGGGGCTATCCGGGCTACGGCGTGTTCGAGACGGCGGATGGACGCCACTTGTCCGTGGGAGCCCTGGAACCGCATTTCTTCGACGCCCTGTGCGAAGCGCTGGGCCTGCCCGAGCACAAGGGCAAGTCCAACCTCCTGAACCAAGAAGGGCTTGTGCTCCGGGAGGAAATCGCCCGGGTTCTAAAGAGCCGCACCCGGCAGGAGTGGATGAACGTTTTCGAAAAAGTGGAAGCCTGCGTGGAGCCGGTGCTGGAAGGCAACGAAGTCCTTTCTGAACCACAACTGAACCATCGCGGCATGTTCTTCGAAATGAATCACCCCACCGCGGGCCCCATCAAGCTGATGTCCACGCCGTTGAAACTGGCCAACCGGTCAACACCGCGCCTGCCACCGCCACGGCTAGGCGAGCACACCGCCGATATCCTCCAGAACCTCGGCCTGTCCAACGCAGAAATCCAGTCGCTGACCGAAGCCGGAACCGTCGGAGTGAGCCGGTAGTTTTTGGTCCTCTGCCGCACACCTGTGAAGTTTTCGCCACTAAACACAAAGCATCATTCATACTCTTTTACCTGAAATCCGGGCCAAGTTCACGAGGTTTGGTTGTAATTCCGACCAGATCCGAAATTCCGGCCCGCTGCCGTTAAATCTGGCACGGGAGTTGCTTTATTTTGGAGCGCTTAAAACCGACTGCCGGGTCGTTTGAGTTGAGTTATCAAGCACTTACTATTGACAAGCCGTGTCGAGCATGTTAAGTTGCGCCAGATTTTTCAAGATGTTTCAGACATGGGTGCTATATATACCCACACCGGCATGGTCCACCGAGGAAGTGACTTCATGGCCGAGATTCAGAAGCCGCCCGTCGCCCATATGATCAGCCCACGTCCGGTAATACGAATGTGAGACTTTTTTACAATCGGAGGAAACTGTGAGCGAGACCATCGAAGAACAATTTCGTATCGACCTCCTAGACATCCTGTCGAAGCTGGTCGGGCTGGAACCAGACAAGATCAAGAACGCTGACCGCTTGCGCGAGGACCTGGGGCTAGACTCACTCCAAAGCATGGAGTTGCTCTCCCGCATCAGCGACAAGTACGAGCTCGATCTGGAGGTGGAAGACGTCATGAACGTGGTAACGGTCGACGACGTGATCAAGCAGCTGGCCGAATTACTGCGCTCGGGCAAGCCGGGATGAAGATCCTCTTCATATACCCATCCTTCGAGCGCCACGCCCAGTCCCATCCAGAGCTGAAATCGTTCGTTCCCTGCAACGAATACATCGGTCCACCATCCCTGGGCATAGCCTCGGTGGCCGCCTGCACGCCGCCGGAAATGGAAGTGGCTTTTCAAGACGACCGCATCCACCCGGTGAAGGAAAACAACCTGCCCGAGGCGGACCTGTACGCATTGTCCTTCTTCACGCCCGCGGCCACGCGGGCCATCGAGATCGGCCAGATGCTGAGGCAAACCGGAAGGCCGGTCATCATGGGCGGCATCTTTCCCACCATGATGCCGGACGAGGTCGCGCCACACTGCGACGCGGTCGTCATCGGTGAGGGCGAGCCCGTCTGGCCGCAAATCTGCCAGGACGTCCCCCGGGGCAATCTGAAACCCCGCTACCAGGCGGATGCGCCCGCGGACCTCGCCGCCCTGCCTCCCCCCCTGGTGAACCTTTATCTCCAGGCCGAGAACGACAGCTTCTCGCCCGACGATTATCCCCTGCAGCTCTCCCGCGGCTGTCCCTTTGCCTGCACCAGCTGCGTGGTGCCGTCGGTCATGGGCAGGAAAATACGCCACTTCCCCTTAGAGACCGTCTGGGCGACCCTGACCGAGTTCTCGAAGGCGGGGAAAATCTGTTCGCTGACGGAAGACACGTCGTTCATGTTCGTCTCCGGCGCCCGTCGGCGTTTCCGTACGTTTTTGAAGAAATTGATCGAGTCCGGGCCGGAGATCAACGCGCGCCTGAGTTATATCGGTACCTCCATGCCCCTGCTCATCAACGTGGACGAAGCAATCCTGGTGGAGGCCCGCAATGCTGGGATCGGCCGTTTCTACCTGGTCTGCGGCTTCGATCCCATCACCCAGGAGGCCTTCGGCCAGGGGGATCGGAACGCCACACTCAAGGCCGAGGAATGCATAAAGCGCTGCCACGAGTTCGGGATCGAGCCTTACATCTCCATACTGGTCGGAAACGACGGGGACGACGAGGGCATTTTCGACCGCGTCTTGGAGTTTACCCAAAAAACCAAGATCCAGATCGCCGAGTTCGCGGTAGCCACTCCCTACCCCGGCACTCCCTCGTGGAAAAGACTGCTTTACCAGGATCGGATCATCGACCGCACCTGGGAGCGATACAACGACGCCAACGTGGTGTTCAGGCCGGCGCAGATGTCGCCCGAACGCCTGCAGGAAGGCTACCTGACTCTCTGGCGCGAGTTCTACCAGGACAAGCAGCATTTGAAAGACGCCGAAAAAAACAAGAGAACCGTTCAATTTTAACGCCGCGGAAAACGCGGCACCAGCTTAACCAGGGGGTAACTCCACGGTGATACGGTTCGTTGAACATATTTCAAGCTCCCTTGCCGTCAAGCAGGGCTAAAATGACCCCAGCATCCTACAATCCCTACCAAAGGGTCCTGCAAGACTTCAAGAACGCCGCCACCCAGATCACCTCTTGCGGCCACGATGCGGAGGAGGTCGAAACCATCGAGATGATCGCCGAATCCATTCGTCGGTTCGGCGAACGGAACATCGACGAGGCCCGCATCGACGCGGAAGCCCGTATCCCCCCAGATCTCCTGCAGAAGATGGCCGAGATGGGCCTGTTCGGCCTGACCATCGAAAAGGAATACGGCGGGGTGGGCCTGTCCATGAAGGGCGCTTGCCGTGTTTGCGAGTGCCTGGCCCAGTTGGACCGCTCGGTGAGCGTCACCGTGGGTCTGCACGCCGGGCTGGGCCTTCGCGGCCTGAACTACTTCGGCAGCCAGGAGCTGAAAGAAAGGTACCTGCCCGATCTGGCCACGGGCAAGCTCATCGCCGCCTTTTCAATCACCGAGCCGGATGCCGGTTCGGACATCGCCTCGGTCCGGACCACCGCGGTGGAGGACGGAGACGAGCTGGTCATCAACGGCAGCAAGTGCTTCGTCACCAACGGGAGCTTTGCCGGGATCACCACCATAGTCGCCCGCACCCCGGGGCTTATGGGCTCCCGGCGGGGCCACAGCTTGATCCTGGTGCCGCTGGACCGGCCCGGTATCCAGCGCGACAAAGAAGAGCACAAGCTGGGTATCAAGGGCAGCTCCACCTGCTCCATCCACTTCGAGGATGTGCGCGTTCCCAAAAACCATATCCTGGGCCGACCCTCGCGGGGGCTGGACCATATGAACCACGTTCTGTCCTGGGGCCGCACTCTCATGGCGGGAGGCTGCATCGGCCTGGCCGCGAGTGCCTTCCGGCGCTCCATCGAGCAGGTGACCAACCGGCGCCAGTTCAACCGGCCCATCGGCGAGTTCGGCATGGTGCGGGAGATGCTCGCCCGCATGCGCTTTTTGGTTTATGCCATGGAAAGCACCATCCGTCTGACCACCCACCTGGAAGACGAACAGCCCGAGTCCATCGTATGGGAGTCCTCGGTGGCCAAGGTGTTCAACTCGGAATCCGCCTGGCAGGTGGCCGACGACGCGGTCCAGCTCCATGGCGGCTCCGGGTTCATCGAGGAGACCGGCGTGGCGCGACTGCTGCGCGACTGCCGCATCACCCGCATTTTCGAGGGAGCCAACGAGTTGCTGCGCTTCCACCTGGCCGCGGCGGCCTACACCTGGAAACCGGGTCCGCTGCTGGAAAGCCCGCGGCTCAAGCCGCATCTGGACGCTTCGCTGCAGGAGTGCGGCCAGGTTTTCGACACGATCCTGCCCAAGCTGGCCGGGATCCTCAAGACCAAGAAGAAAACCCACGGCCTCAAGATATTCCAGCGCCAAATGGACCAGCGCAAGATCGCCGACGTGGCCATCTCCCTGTATGTCATGCTGGCCGTCCTGGTGCGCGCGCAGGGAGAACTGGAGGCCGGCCGCTTGTCCACCGAGATGCTGCTGTGGACCCGCCTGGGCGTGCATGACCTGGCCCACCGGGCCACGAGCAACCTCGGGACCCTGGAGGACAACCTGGACGACGTGGCCAGCCAAATCGCCGCTATCGAGTGCGACCGGGCGGGCTGTCCGCTCAAGGAGACGGTATCATGACCGGATACCGAGAACGCATCCAGGAGCAGCTGGGTCTGCTCAATATGCTAAACGCTTCGGGCCTGAACACCTACGGCAGCGAGGTTTCCTCCGGCTGCGGACCGACCATGCGGGTGGAAGGCCGGGAGTGCATCAACTTCATTTCGAACAGCTACATGGGTTTCTCGGTTCACCCCAAGGTCGTCGAGGCGGCGCGCCAGGCGCTTCTGGACTACGGCCTGGGGATCGGCGGCTCGCCGCTCGCCTGCGGAACCACCACCTGGCATGTGAAGCTGGCCGAACGCATCGCGCACAACTACGGCAAGGAATCCGCCGCCATCTTCTCAACCGGGTACCAGGCGCTGGCCGGCACCATCCAGGGGCTAATGGGCCGCAAGGACGTGGCGCTGCTCGACAACCTGGCTCACCGCAGCATCATCGACGGCTGCATCCTTTCCGGCTGCAAGATCCGCTCCTTCATTCACAACGACATGAACGACTTCGAGCAACTGGTCCAGCGGACTTCCAAACAGGAAGGCCACCGCATGGTCATCGTCGACTCGGTGTACTCCATGGACGGCGACGTGGCTCCCCTCCCCCGCGTGCGCGCGATCTGCAAGGCGGCCGGCGTCACCGTAATGATCGACGAGGCTCACTCCCTGGGCGTCATGGGATCCAACGGCCGGGGCTTGCTGGAGCACTTCGATATGCCCGACGGCGCCGAAATCATCTCGGGGACCTTCAGCAAGTTCGCCGGCGCCGTGGGCGGCTTCACCGCCGCCGAGCGCGATGTGATCCAGTACCTGCGCCACTACTCTTCTCCCTTCGTGTATTCGGCATCCATGCCACCCGCCGTGGTCGCCGCGGTGTACACCTCCTTCGAGCTGCTCGAATCCGAGCCCGAATGGCACCAGAGACTATGGGACAACGTGAACTTCATGCACAAAAGCCTAAAGGAGCTCGGCTTCGACACCGGCGACTCCACCACCCCGGTCATCCCCGTCATGATCCGCGACACCGAGAAAACCCTGCGCATGAACCGCACCCTCCTGGATCGCGGCGTCTACGCCTCCCCGGTAGTCCACCCCGGCGTCCCATTAAAAAAAGAACGCATCCGCCTGGGCATCATGGCCACCCACACCCGAAAGCACCTCGATCGCGCCTTGAATATCTTCCAAGAAGTAGGCCGAGAATTCGAAGTAATCTAAAGGGACAGGCGAAGGTGATGTCTGCAGAGGTCAATCCAACCGGATCCTGACGCTGTAGCCCTTTTCATTTCATTCAACCACGGCTCTTTCACGACCCCCCTTACGATCTCTTTCTAACGTCGCCCGGTCTCCTGCCACGTCTGATTGCCAACCAGAGCAACAAAAACATCAGACCAACGCCGGCGAAACCGTCCGTTGCCGGGATATCGCAGCCACAGCTACTGGAAACCTCGTCCTCGTCGACCCCGGCGTCCGTTATCGTATCCGTGCCGGCGTCGAAACCCGCGTCATGGCCCGCATCGTGACCGGCGTCGCTTCCACCGTCGTTGCCGGCATCGGTACCGCCGTCGGATTGCTCGATGATGTTGTCGATGAAATCCGACGTCTGCGCGAGCTTCCAGGTCTGCCCCCGATCGGCCGACATCAAGACCGTCCGGTTGTGGTAGTGATCGGGGTAGTCCCCCTGGTAATTGGTTTCGCTGGTCCAGTAGGAGTACGAGAGGTACAGGTTGCCGACCCGGTCGATGGTCAGTTTGTGGTAGTAGATGGAGTAACCGGGAACCGGCGGGATGACCACCGGCCGCGCCGGGCTCCAGGCGCCTTCCCTGGGCTTGCTCTGGATGGAGAGGGCGGCATAGCCCTGTCCGGGGAAATGCTCGTCGACATCATTCTTGCGCCACTGTCGAAAGGCTATGTGCAGCGTGTCCTCGGGATCACACGCCAGCGAGACGTAGGTTTGCCGTCCGCGCCCGTCCAAGTCGGTGGTTTCGTCGACGTAGCCCGCGTCCAGCACCACCTCGGGTTCGGTCCAGCCGGAATGGGCGTCGTTGGGCTGAAGCGAACGCAGGTAGTAGAAGTTGTCGCCGTGTGCGCCGGTGACCACGTGGAGGTAGCCCGCCGAGTCCATGGTGATGGCCGGCACGTTGTGCACGTCGTTGGCCGGCGGCGCATAAGCCAGGAAGACCTGCTGGCCCAGTTGTTCGTTGGCATGGTCGTAGGTGTTGACGTAGGTGGGTACACCGGGATCGCCCTCGTCGGTGATCTCGCCCCAGACCATGTGGGTCTTTCCTCCCCGGGTCACCAACGATGCCGGTCCCCCGGAATGCTGGCACCCGCCGAGACAGTTGTCGGTGACCAGCACCGGCTGGCCCAGCTGCACTGTGTCACCCGATCGTTCGGGCAGGTACAGCAACAAATCGAAGTAGGAGCACCAATCCGCCGGGTGATCGGCGGTCTTGAGGTAACCCAGCACCGGCGGCGGGTGGGGCAAGGCGTTGTGACCGGTGAAGGTCTCGATATCGAATTGCCGACCCTCGAAGGAGTGAACCTCCCAGTTGAGCCCGTTGTCCGGGGTGTACAGCAGGGTGTTCTGCCTCGGGTTGTCGCTCCGGGTGGCCCAGACGAGCGTGTAGGCGCCACCCTCCCCGTCGAAAGCGATCTTGGCCCCCAAGAAACCGGCGCCGTAACAGGTGTTGAGATAATCGCCGTAGTAAGCATCGAGTGCGGGGACGAACAAACGCTCTGTCCACTGATCGCCATCGATAAACATGACGCCGTTGGACCAGTGCCTTTCGGCGGTTCGCTGCCGGATCAGAGAACGGTTATCGAGATCGAAGTAGACCTCGTTCTCGACATAATCGGGTGCGTAGCCGAACTGGTAGTTCTCGTGCCGGTAGGGGGTGAGCACGATGGGCAATGCCACGGAATCCGGAACCGGTGACGACTCCACCACCACACGAACACCGGCGCTCTGGCTGACCACGTTCTCGGCCGTGCTTGTCGCAACCAGGTGCGCGATTGCCTCTTCGCCGACGGCATTGGGGTGCGGTTCCACCTCCAGCCGTATTTCGGTACGGCCTCCCGCCGCCAGCGAGACGGGCGAGATCGGCTCGATCAGGCTGCAACTGAGATCGGGATGACAGTCCAGCCCAAGCGTGAAGGAGTCGTCCGCACCGGTCTGGTTGCAGAGTGTATAGACGTACTCTGCTCGCTGTCCCGGGAGGAGGTAGCGGGTGTACAGGTAGGGGAACACCATCAAGCGCATTTTCCAGGCGGAAAAGAAGGAATCCTCGAACATGGTCCAGTGGGTGACGTCGTCGATCTCGATGCGCACGTCGAGTTTACCGATGTCGAAGCGCCAGGGACCCGAGCGGTCATATGCACCCGCCGGTACGTTCAGGGACACTACCACGACCGCCTCGGTCAGGTCGAAGGTATGCACCAGCGCGCCCGCGGCGTCATGGAGTGGTACCTGCTGGATGCCGCCGGCGTGCAGCGCACTGAAGCGGATCTCGAAATCGCCCCCGGGCGGCAGGAAAATGACCGAACCGGCGTGATTCGGATCGGAGAACAGCATCTCGCCCTCGGCCATGATCAAGGCCGCGTTGGTCTGCAGGCCGTAGACCATGTCGCCCCCGGTCCCCGACAGCATGAGCCGATAGGCACCGATGAGACCGGCAGGGACACCGATGGTCTCGGTTTGGTACTCGGTTGCCGCGGGCCCGGTGCCCGCCTCGCCGTCGTCCGGAATGATCACCCGAGCCAGCGTATTGCGCTCCGGATCCAGCAACCAAGCGTGGAGGGGATCCGCGCCGTCATAGTGGTTGATGTCGCGCTTGCTGATTGTGACGGTCAGGCTGGCAGAGCCCGGCACCAGATGGAATGTCTTGGCATTCCTCAGCGAGCCGGGGAATTCCACTCCCGAAACTGGACCGGCCAGCAGCAGGACCCACAGGATAACCAATTCTCGGTTCTTCGAGGTAAACATGCATTCTAGAGTACCTTGCGATCTTCGACACCGTCAACTGGGGTCAGACCCCGTTTCCCTGTTTCCATGAATCGGCAGGGGCAATCGGTGTTCAAGGATCAAGGGTTAATTCGACTTGGCGGCGCGAAAGCCGAGGTTGTAATTTCGGTCGCCTAGGGCATCATCGCCGCGGTAGGCCGCCCGGCAGCGATGGGCGTTGCTGTACCAAGAGCCACCGCGCTTGACCCGATCCAAGCCCCCCGTTGGTCCCCAGGGATCCGTCTCGTCGCCGGAATACCCTCCGTACCAATCGTGACACCACTCCCACACGTTGCCCAGCATGTCGTACAGGACCAAGCCGTTCGGCTTTTTGGTCATCGCTTCACTAATCTCGTCACCGCTGTTGCTGCAGAACCACGCTATCGCCTCCAGAACCGTGTTGCCCGCCTCGCACTCCAGATGACTCGCATCGATGTCTCCGTTGTACGTGGACGTCAGAGTCCCCGCTCTCGCCGCGTACTCCCACTCCGCCTCCGTGGGAAGCCGGTAGCCGGGGCAATCGTACGGCGTCGCATGCACCGGATTCAGATCACATGAGAAATCCGGGGCGGTGCCCGTACACTTGTAGCACGTCGCCAAACCCTCCGCCTCGGAAAGAGCGTTGCAAAAAGCCACCGACTCGTGCCAGCTCACCCACTCCACCGGACAGTCGTCCCCGCAGGACGAAAACTGCGAAGGGTTGTACCCCATCGCAGCCTCAAACCACTCCTGCGTTACTTCGATAGACCAGATCACGAAGTCGCGGGTGAAGGCAACCTGGTGCGGCGTCTCGTCCAAATCCCTGCCCGGCTCGCCGCCCGGCGAGCCCATGGTAAAAGACAGCCCCCCTACGCTTATAGTCACCCACTCACCCTTCACACACTTTCCGAACCAGCACGTCTCGCCCGCCGCGCAGTCCCCGCACGGCGCCCCGCACATCGGGTCGGGACCGCATTCCACCTGCGTGCAGTCGCTCACGCACCCGCAGTCCAGGTCCAGGCCGTCCGTCTGACCGTCGCAGTCGTCGTCGATCCCGTTCGTGCAGGTCGCATCCCCCACCGGGCCCTCCGCCCCGGGTCGCTCCTCGAAGTCGTTCATGCACGAATCCGCGTCCTCGTCGCACGAGTCCACCGTGCAGATGTCCAAATCCCCGCAATCACGGTCCGGCCCCACACACTCCCCGCCAGAGCATGCATCGGAGACCGTGCAGTACAAACCGTCGTCGCAGGTGGTTCCGTCGTCCACCGGCTCGTTGACGCATCGAAGTTCCACGCAAACGTCCGTGGTGCACTCGTTCCCGTCGTCGCACTGGCTGTCCAGAGTGCACTCGATGTCCGCATCCGTATCGGTTGAGGCATCACCATCCGGACCTGCGTCCCCGTTCACTGTACCGTCGGCGTCAGACCCAGAGTCCTCGCCCCCGGCGTCCGGGACCAACCAGTACTCGCTGACGAAGTATTCGCAGCCGCAGATAAACACCGCGGCCACGCAGAGAAAAACCAACCCGTTCACACGCGCCGGGCAAACCATTACCAGAACCTCCCCATAACCGACGCCCCGAAGGCGCCCTCACCGGCGGACGGCACCACCGATACGGAAACGGAACCCTCCGCGCCCATGGGCACGCCTCCGCCCCCGTCCAAAAACAACAGCACCACCCCGACAAGCAGCACCGCCGTCCCCGCTCCCAAGAGCACGTCCGTCGAAAACACCAGCGCGTCCAGCCGATCCAGGTCTCCCGCCCGCCCGGCGGGACAACCACCGCCGGAACAGCTCTCGGACAAATCCCCGTCCAGGGACAACGCCAGGCCCCCGCAAACCGCTCCCCCGGCGAGCAGCGCGCCACCAACGCCGGACGCCACCCAACCCCAGGTCGAAAGGGCGGATTCCCCATCTTCGGCCGGCGCCTCGATCTCCGCGACGGCCTTGAGGTAAAACGGATCATCCCTGCTGCCGCAGCGCGCCAGCACGCCCCCATGCCCGTTGACCGCCTCGAAGCGGTAGTACAGATCGCCCCCGCCCGACCCGACCGGAAGGCTCACCCTCACCACGCCGGGACCCTCCACCGGCACCGCCACGTGCCTCTCCTCGCCGGCCTCCTCCCCGCTATACCTCAGGATGACCCCCTGGATCATTCCCACGGGGTCCGCCCTGACCAGAACCTCCAGCGCCAAGACGGCAGCGGCCCCCACCCGCTTCGTGGGAGTGTGCGAAAGCCCGATCGGCTCGTGCCCCATCTCCCCGCTCACCTTGACCGCACGGTAGAACGGCAGCAACTGCGGCGGCGAGTACACGTCGTCCTCCGGAATGGAAAACGACGGGTCGATGGACAGAAGCTCCACGAACGCCGTCACCGCCTCCTGCAAACGCCCCAGCGAGGAAAGGGATAGCCCCTTCCACCGGTAAGCCGCGACCAGATCCTCCGGTCCCATCCCCGCCGAGGTGAGCGCTCTCTCGACCACCTCCAGTACCTCCTCGTACTCCATCTCGTCAAAGAGCCTCTCGACATTCTGCAGGCCGCCGCCCGCCGACGCGATTGCCGGAACCATGAACAACAGCGACAACATCCCGCGCATCAGTAAAACTCCCCGCTCCCCAGCGAAAACGCACCACACATTATAGCAGGAACCAGGTGAAGATTCCAAAACGGGAACTTCGCCCTGGATCTCCCACCCCATTTCCGGTCGATCCCAATCTCCCGCGTAAAAAGGGACACTTGCACCGTCCGTTTCACAAGTGTGCGTTTTTGTGCCGTCCGATGAAACGGACGGTATCGGACGGCACAAAGAAATCAGACTAGGGGTCAGACCCTGACACATGACACATATTTCACTTGAAGATTCAATGTGCTAAGTAAAAACTGACAACTGGGATATAAGTGTCAAGTGTCAGGGTCTGACCCAATTTCTCTTTGACCCAATTTCTCTTGACCCAATTTCTCTGTTGAGTGCGCAGGACCTGCACGATCTGGATGATTCCTATGAATATGCCCACTGCAATGGCGAGCGCAAGATGTACGTTCATTTTGAGGGAAGAGTAAACGAGGGTGAGTCCGACCATGCACATTACCATCCATTTGACGTCGCCGATGATGAGGTTGAACCGCAAGCTTGCCAGCAACAAGGCAATGCTCGCCAATAGCGCCATCATGACGAGCGCCTGGCTTCCCATGACCCAGTAGAAAACCCCTGCCAACAGCGCCCAGCCGAACAACATCAACGCCAGGTAGTGAAAGTATACCAGGCGCAGAACCGATTGCCGAGAGACCGGCATGGCTCCCCAGGCGTTTAGATATCCCCACTGGTTTGAGAAAGAGAATGCCGCAAAGTGGTGGTCCATCCGGGTCAAGATGCCGAAGGGGTTGGTTCCCATGAAAAGCAAGATTGGCGCGGTGGCGAGCAACATGACCAGCCCTGCATCCAGTTCCAATGAAAATCTTGGCATGGCGAACAAGAAGACCGAAACGCCCAGAATGCTCGCCAGGGCAAGGGCCCCGAACATCAAGCTCGTCCCGTCCGAAAAGGGGCCGGTGAGCCAGTCTCGCATCAGGCGCTGCCTCGGCGGTAGGATCGTCCTCGATAGCCTTGAGTGTCTCCTGCTTGAGTGTCTCCTGGTTGAAGGGCTCTTCGGGTGACGCCACGCGGAATGCCTCGGGATTCGAAACAAGGCCCACGCGGAGAACAACAGGGCAGACACCGGACGGAGCCAGGGCAGATCGACAGATCCGAAACCGACGTAGGTGAGAAGGTAGATTGCGATGAACAGGATGTGTTCTAACGAGGAGGGGGGACCCTGCCATTTCAGATGCATGACCCAAAGGAGAAGAGGTGTGATGAGCACGGCCCCCATGGCGGTGTCGTGCACCAGGATCGAAAACGGCGAATCCAGCCACAGGACTCCGGCCGCCAGGCGAAAACCCGCGAGAAAGGCAAGGATGAAAAAAGTGTCCGCCAACATGCGCGTCTTGCGACCGATGGGCAGCGTGGGCATCGGCGTTGGGCCGAGGGACTGATAGATCAAGACTTCGAGGTGAACAATGACCGTGATAGCGAACAGGACTATGAAGATTTCGAAAAAATCCGCTGGGAAGCCGGCCGAGAGCCCTTTCCAAAAGTGGGTGAACATAAAACCGGACACAAACAGGAATACGAGCTGCCGCTTGTGGGTGAAGGCATCTTTTGCACGAATTTTGACATGGGTGAAAAAGGCTTTCATCCCGCACTTCCCCAGGCCAGCATGGCCTCTTCCAGGGTTTGTCCGTCCTTGACCAGGGTGTCGGTGGGCCCTTCCTTTACCACCCGACCGTCATTGAGCACCAGAAGCGCGTCGGCGATTCGCTCCACGTCACCGAGCATGTGCGAGCTTACCATCACCGCGCGGCCGGGATCCTGGACCACGTCCAGCACGCTCTTGAGCAGATCGATGCGGCCCTTGAGATCCAGGCCGCTGGCGGGCTCGTCGAGCAGGAGCACGCGGGGGCGGAAGGCCATGGCCAAAATGAGCCGGATGCGGGTGCCCTGGCCCTTGGACAGGTCTTGCACCTTCTTGTCGGGATCGAGCTTGAATCGATCCACCAGGGTCCAGACCAACTCCTCGTCCCAGGTGGGGTAGTAGCCGGACACCAGCTTGAGCAAGCGCCGAATGGGCAGGGCGAACAGGGGCAGATCGTCCGACATGAACCCCAGTTGCAAGCGCACCTTGTCGGGATGTGCCCAGGGATCCATACCGAAGACCGATACGCGTCCGTCGCTTTTCGGATCGAGGCCGGCCAGAGTCTCGATCAAAGTGGTCTTTCCGGCGCCGTTGGGTCCCACCAGGCCGACGATCTGTCCGGCGTGCAAGGACCAGGACGGCAGTTCCAGCACGAAGGATCCCCTGCTCACACGCAGTGCTTCGACCTCGATCAAGTCCTTGTTTTTCATCACGATCCCCTTTCTTATCGTAGCTGTCTCTCCACCAAATCGACGATTTCTTTGTCTTTCAATCCTAGCTGGCCCGCGCGGAGAACGGCCTCCTTTAGCAAGTCGCGCGCCTGCTTCAGGGATCGCTCCCTGGCGGCTCGTTTCACCCGCTCGGCCACGTAGGTGCCGTACCCTTGCTTGCGAAGGATGAGGCCCGCGCTCTCCAGATCCGCGTAAGCCCTGCGTATAGTGATCAGTGAAACCATGAGTTGGGCCGCCAGCACGCGCACCGACGGGATTTTTTGTCCGGGTGAAAGCTGCCCGGAGCGAACCATGCCGGCGACCTGGTCCACAATCTGCCGGTAGAAAGGAACCCCGGACGCGGCGCTGAGCTGAATGTTGAGCTGGTCCATTCGCATCACCTCCGCTTGTGTGTATATACATATACACTGATACACACTATGTCAAGGGGTTTTTTCTACGGCGTCAGGATCTGGTTGGATTTTGCCCTGCCAGACTCAGTTTTCCCCTCTGGGGGCACGACTTCCGGCTGCCGCCAGCATCCTTTGGTTCATACCTTCGGTCCTGACCACCCGGCGGTCGGACGTGGATAGAAACGCCGTGGCGATCTGGAGCACGGTCTCGACGCCATCATCATCGTGGGAAAACGCGATCCCTTGCAGTTGTTGCTCTTGCTGGGTAAGCACGGTGGGCTTGGACGAGGCGAAGGTGCGCGCGTACATCCAGACAGTAAAAAAAGGCGAACCCCAGCCACCCCGGCCCAATACGTGCCGAATTTGGGGGTATTACCGCGCGGTCGGTCCAAGTGAGAGGCCTGAGCCCGAAGCGCTGTCAGAAGGCAGAGATCAGCAGATTCTCCGCCGCGGGTCTTCGCGATGCTTCACAAACCCGTGTGCAAGTGAATCGACACTGACTTCGAGGGCTGGTACTGGGAGGACACCAACTTAACACAACGAGCTGATCAAGTACGAGATTTGTGGAAGCATGTCCGAGCCCGAGTGCGGGGCCATCGGCAGCTATTCCGAGGGCTGCATCGACAAGGTGATATGGTGGTTGATTGGGGACAGGATAATTCAATTGACAACTTGAAAATATCATGATAACTTCAACTAATGTTGTTGCGTGAATTGAGCCTTCCAGAAGCTGGGACCGAAACCTTTTTTCTTTGGGGCCCCCGGCAAACCGGGAAGACCACATTGCTTCGCACTGCCTATCCCGACGCCCTGTGGATCGATCTCCTTAAAGCCGAGGAGTTTCGACGATACCTCGAACATCCCGAGTATCTGCGTTCGGAGATCTCCGAACAACAGCTTCTTCCCTACGTGGTCATCGACGAGGTGCAGAAGTTGCCCGGGCTTCTGGATGAGGTTCATTGGCTGCATGAGAATCTCGGGGTGCAATTCGCCCTGTGCGGTTCGAGCGCCCGGAAGGTAAGAAGGGGCCATGCCAATTTGCTGGGAGGCAGGGCTATCCGGTACGAACTGTTCGGCCTGACCTCGGTGGAGTTGGGGTCCGAATGGGATCTCGACCGCGCGATCAACCATGGTTGTCTTCCCCGGATATATCTCTCCAACCGTCCGCGTCGGCTGTTGAATGCTTACGTGTCGGACTATCTCAAAGAAGAAGTCGCCGCCGAGGGATTGGTCCGGAATCTTCCGGTTTTCTCCAGTTTTTTGAACATAGCATCCCTGTCAGACACCGAACTGGTCAACTTCTCCAACGTCGCCAGGGAGTGCGGAGTCTCAAGCCAGACGGTCAAGGCGTATTTCCAAATCCTGGAAGACACACTGCTGGGCCGTTGGCTTCCGGCCTACCGCAAACGGCCCAAGCGGAGGGTGATCGGTGCCCCCAAGTTCTACTTCTCGGACGTGGGGGTGGTGAACTTTCTGGCGAAGCGGGGCAAGCTGGAGCCAGGCTCGGAGTTGTATGGCAAGGCTTTCGAGAACTGGTGTTTCCATGAACTGCGTTCCTACGCCGCCTATTCGGAGTCGTTTGCCGAGCTGAGTTACTGGCGGCTAGCCAGTGGTATTGAGGTTGACTTCATCGTCAACGACATGCAAGTCGCCATCGAAGCCAAGTCGGCGCGAAAGATTACCTCGGATCACCTGAAAGGCTTGCGGCACCTGAAAAACGATCATCCCGAAGTCCTGCGGCGAATTGTCGTTTGCCTGGAAAGCAAGACGCGCGGGACGAAAGACGGGATCGAGATAATACCCGCAGGCGTTTTTACCGAGAAGCTCCGGCAAGGGTTACTAATGGGGAACGTATTGACTAAATATCCCCAAGGTCCTAAATGATGCTCTCCAGGTCGAGTCCAAGGTCGATCATGACACTCTCGCCGCGCACAGCTCGCTTTGTGATCGCCAAGGCGTACTGACCAAATTCTTTGGCGACTTCGCTGGCCGTAAGGGTAGATTCAAACAAGTCAGATTAGGCAAATACGTCCCCCATTTCATGGAATCTCAACTCCTGAAGAAATCAAGAAGCGTTTCACCCCAAGGCATGACTATAATACTTTCTACGTTATTTATCAAAGACAGTGAGGTGTGAATTGGCTGCAAGCCTTAGGATTGCTCTTGATACCTGTGTCGTTCGTTCTGTAATTCATCATGTCGAACCCAAGCTAGATTTCAGCCTCTTGGCCTCGGCCAAGAAAAAACTGCTTGTTTCAATTTTAGCCGTTCGTTGGGTATACTCGTGCTCATGGGTTTCGTGCATGTGGTTATACTTGGGGTTCTTATCGCGTTACTCCCAAACTCCATCACTGCGGACGAGGATCGGTTTCCTTCCCTTTTTGAACATCCCCTGGCTTTGGCGGCTCACCGGGCCTTTCGGTTCGAGCGGTACGGACAAGCGGCCCGGTTGGTGGAGCGCGCCCTTGAGCAGCACCGGCTTTCAGAAGATGAGCGTGCGGGCCTGCTTTTCATCAAGGCCCGTTCGCTGCTTCGGGCCGGAGAACGGATGGAGGCCATCGACACCTTTTCTGAGCTGATGAATAGCAAGGGAACCCTGGCCGATCATGCCGCCTGGTACCACGGCTCGATTCTGCTTTTAAACCCCCGTCCCTTGAAGAAAGAGCACACACAAGCGGCGCTTGAATCACTTAGACGGGTGCCGCTCTCGTCCCGCTTCGGCATGCCGGCACGCAGAATCCTCATCAAATACCTGCTGATGCTGGAAAGAGAGGAGGAGGCTTGCCGGCTGGCGGCCGAGGCCACAAAGGCGTATTCGGGCCGGGCGAAGGAGGCCGGCGCCATGCTTCAGCTGGCCCTTTGCCGGGAACGCCTGGCCGTCAAGATCGCCAGGGAGAGCGGGTGGCCCCAGGCCCGCGAGATCCTCAGAGACGCGGCCGCTCTGTACCGTGAGTTGGCTGTCTTGTGGCCGCATCGGCCGCCCGGCATGACTGCCGTTGGTCACTCCAGGCGCCTATCCAAACGAGGGATCCGGCCCCGGCCCCTCGCCCCGGCCGGGTTGCTGGCCCGAGCCCGGCAGATTGCCGGGCGCCTGCGCGGCAAAAGGGATTTATACACACTGAAAAGAATCAAGACCCTGTTGCCAAAGAATCCCAAAGATCCCTCCCGGTACGAAGTGGATCTCCTCTACGGCGTACTCTCCGCCCGTTATCGTTGGTTCCGCACGGCCTACCGGACGCTGCGCCAAGTGATGAAGAAATGCCCGGACCCCGAGCTGCGCGCCCGCGCGAATGTTGACGTTGCCGGCCTGCTGACACGCCGCCGGCCAAGAATGGCAATCGAAGAATACCAGTTACTGCAGAAACGCTGGCCGAAATCTTCGGTTGCCCCTCTTTCGTTGTACAAGGCCGGCGAGCTGGCCCGGCGGCTTAAAGATGAAGCCACCGCCCGGCGAGTTTTTTTGCTATGCGTGGAGAAATACCCGGCCACTCCGTCCGCCGCTCGCAGCCGCTGGGGCCTGGCCTGGATGGCCTACCGGGCAAAAAAGTACGATGAAGCCCGCTCCTGGCTGGAGTTCCTGCTCGCATCCATCGATCTGCTGCCCGAAGGCGCCCAGGGCGATCTGGTCTCGGAAGCGGATATTCCCGACGACGAGGATTCCGACGAGGAAAAACCGGAAGAAGGCAACGACATCGACATGCAAGATGAAGACGAAGGGACCGAAGGCGGGGATCGAGAGCAAGATGAAGACGATGGCGAGTTGGCCCAGGAGTGGAAGATCAAGACCACTTTCGAAATCGAGCGACGCCGGTTCAAGGAGCGGGTCCGTTACTGGCGCGCCCGGATCCTGGAGGAGCAGGGAGACTTGGAGCAAGCGGCCACCGAGTATCGCCTGCTGGTCAACCAGCACCCGTACGACTACTACGCACTGATGGCCTGGAACCGTCTCGCCACTCTGGGTGAGCCCCTGGTCGCAAAACCGGCTGAACCCAAAAAAAAGGAGGGGCAGACACGTTCGTGGAGAGCGGCCTGGAAACACCTGGCAGACAAGGTCAAAGAGGCCGACGCGGACCCGCCCGCGGATAAACCGTCTCACCCGGAGGTCGTAGCCGCGCTATGCTACCTGCGTATGGGCTTCTTGGGCGAAACCAAAGCAACCCTGCTCGGCTTGCGGCGTGAAAACCTGCCGAGAGTGGATCGGAGAATCGCCAGTCGCATATGGCTTGCACTCGGTGAATACAGCCGTTCGCACCGGATGGCGCCGATTAGCTGGGAAGGCGGCTTGCCGGGCTTTCCGATAGGAGACCTGCAAACCGACGCCAAGCTGGCCTATCCCCAGGCATTCTCCGAATATGTACTGGGTCCGGGCAGGGACTCCACAGTCCATCCCGAATTGCTGTTCGCCCTCATCAGAGCGGAAAGCGGCTTCTGGGTGCGGGCTCGCTCGACGGCCCGGGCTCTGGGATTGACCCAAGTGGTCCGCCGCACCGCCTACGCCACTGCCCGGAAGATCAAGCTGAAGGGATTCAGATTCTGGAAGCTATTCGAACCGGAAGTAGCCATCCGGGTGGGCTCCACCCACCTGGCCGAGTTGCTCGAACATTTCAGAGGCTACCTGCCCCTGGCCCTGGCGGCCTATAACGCGGGTGAAAAGTCGGTCACACGGTGGCTGGCCCAGCGAGGCGATCTTCCCCTGGACGCCTTCATCGAAGAGATACCCTATGCCGCGACCAACCGATACGTAAGAAAGGTAATCAGTTTCTTCGCCATCTACCGGGCTTTGTACAGCCCAAAAGCCAAGCAACCCCTCAGGCTTCCCTTCCGGTTCGACGAGAACCTGGTCCAGCAGGCCAGAAATACCCTCATGGCCCGCAAGGCCGCCGCACTGCGCAAGAAAGCGAAAGAATCTGCCGCCGCCGGGCTTTAAAGGTCTTTTCCGTAGATCCGGTAGATCTTGCCGAGGCGACCGCCCATGAACTGGATCCCGGTGTTGATCTTATGGTTGTCTTCCAGGGTCCAGCCGAGCTCGCCCGCCTTCACGCCTAACTTCAACGCCGCTCTATGGGCCTGAATATAAAGTCTCACGCTCAGGCCGCCCAGGGCACTTCCCCTAAACTCGGGTTTGACTCCCAGCATGAACAACCGGACACCTTGGAACTTGTGACGACCCAGCATCACCCGATAGACCAGCTTCAGCATACCGGTAGGAAAAAGCTTGCCGTTAAGATCCTTGATGACCTCGTTGATGTTCGGTAACGCCAGCATGATTCCCGCCGGCTTCCCGTCCACCTCGGCGATGGCGGTTAATTCCTTGATCATGATCATCTTGATCATCTTCGCCGCATGTTCGACCTCGGACTCGGTCCAGGGAACGAAACCCCAGTTCTTGCTCCAGGCGGCATTGTAGACGTCCCTGACAATGCGGATGTCGCGGCCCATGTTCTTGGGATCGGCGCAGCGGATCTTCAGGCCCGGGTACTGGTCGACGGCATCGGCGACCTGCAGCGGCGCCTCGGGAATCTTACCGGCCTCGTAGTGCCAACCGTAAAGATCCTTGGCTTTTTCGTACCCGGCCCCCTCCAGCAGCTCGAGATAATAGGGCGGGGTATAGCAACACATGATCATGGGAGGACCCTCGCGATCCTCCGCCAGCACGCCCAACTCCTCGTAGACCGACCAGCACTCCGGCCCCAGCGCCTGGTCGCGGCCGCGCTCTCGCAACCAGCCCTCGGCGGTTTCCAGCAGGGCGCCGGCCACCTTGGGATCGTCGATTGACTCGAACCAACCGAAAAAGCCGGTCTTGTCGTTGTGATACTCGTTGTGCAAGTGATTGATATGGGCGCTGATCCGGCCCACCGCAACGCCATCCCGCTCGGCCAGGAAAAGCGCCGCCTCGGCATGCTCGAAGAAAGGATTCTTCTTCGGATCGATGGCATCCAGCCGATCCATGATCAGCGGAGGCACCCATCTGGGATCGTCCCGGTAGACCAGCCAGGGCATGGTCACGAACTTCTTCCGGTCGGCCTTGGAATCGATCTGGCGAATCTTCACAGACATATCATCCTCCCCGGAGCAAATCGCCCGTAAGCAGACGATAGGAAAAAGTACCGGCCAATACAATGAAATTTCGGTGGAGTCCCACCCGCATGCGCGGGCCCCCTCCTCGTTACGGGTAATCGTTCAGGGCGCCTTGGGGGCACTGGGTACCTGTGTCTGGATATCGAATGCGGGGGGATTCTCGAAGAGCTTCTTCACCGCACATAGTGACGCCGAACGAATGATGGGTTTATGGTGTTTTTCATCGAGGTCGGGGGAAAGTTCGATGATTTGGACTACCTTGGCGAGCTTCTTGGTTTTCGGATCCCATTCGTGCTTCTGGATCAGCCTTACGCTTTCCCGAGGCAAATCACGGGATTCTAGGTACTTGAACACATAGTGGGCCGCACAGGTGCCCATCGAGGCCAGTAAATAAACAAACGGCTCCGGAGCCGTCCCTTGCCCGCCTTCATTCACCGGCTGGTCTGTATGGATTACGTACTTATCCACACTGGCATCGACTTTCGTCCCACCCGCAAAAGTAATTGTGATTTCCATGGTCAGCCTCCTATTCAGATTCCGACAATCCAGCCGATTGAAGGATAATCTGCAACACTTCCTCGGTTCTGCCGCCGAATGCCTGCTCCCCGTCGGCTAAAAGCATGCAGGCGGCGTACAGGCTCTTGGGATCTTTCTCAAACGCGGCCACCATGGCCTTGACCTGGGAATGTTTTATAGAAAGCATCAGCTTGGTTTCGGTCTCCTCTTGTCGAGTCCTCTTCCAGCCCACGAAACGTCCCCGGATAAAAACCACTCCAGTCACATCGCCGTCTCGAACCAGCCCGGCTTGCAGAACCCGGTTGAGTGCGGCAATAAAACGCCGCTCCCCGGCAGTCAGTTCGGCGTCCGGCACCTCGTGTGTGCGGATCAAGAGCCGGCCCGCCCCGCGCGCCCGCTTCTTGATCTTCTCCAAAAGCCGGGACAATACATGCCGCCACCTCCCGGCTTCCGGGCGCCGGGGGGGCTCCCGGACCACCAGACGCAGGTGACGTTCCACGAAACCGCGATCACGTTCATCCAGCACAAACACGGTTCTCGACAGGTCATACCGATCCCGGCGGGACTTTTCACCGATGGCGCAGATAACCCGGCCCAGGGCGGCGTGCCGCAGGGCCTCCACTCCCACTCTTTCCCCGTCAACCGTAGAAAACAATCTAGCCGCCCCCACCGCTTTTCCGCCCGTGCCGTGGTCGGCCAGTCTGAACAGTAGTTGCTTGATCCTCTGCCGATCCGCACTTCCCCTGTCCGCATAGCCCTCCCGGGCCCGTTGATACAGTTCTTTGATTGCCTCGCGAAGGAGCGCTGTGCTACCGACCCCGAGAATCTCCGCGTCCCGCGGAGCCAGGGCCGTGGGCCCGTCCACCACCGCCTCCCAGACCGTCCCGTCGGAGGGGCTTTCCCACAACTCGCGCTCTAAGACTCCGCGAACCAAGATGCGAGTGATCCCGGCCAGACCCCGGCGGGGCAAGCCGATCACTCCACCAAAGGATCCTCGATCGACGGAAACCTGGAAAAGCATGTCCGCAAGATGCGGGCCACGGTCCACCCGCCGGTTGTCAACCACCACATGGAAGCGGGCATGCTTGAGGGCATCGATCAGCTCGCGCCGCTCCGCGGCCGGGGCACGACCACCACCGGTCACGGTGATGGCCACGCCACTTTTTCGGAGCGAAGGCACAAACTCCAACCGGCCGCCGTTTCCCAGAACCACCAGCCGGCGGGAAACCGGGGAAGCCATATCCAGGTCCACCCGGTCGGCGCCCAATGCAAATGCCACCAGCAGATCCAGCATTCCCAGGGATTCCAGCTTTTCCAGCGCCACGTGGCGCAGCATGTTTTCCACTCCGCGGTCTAGCAACGTGTGCAGAGCTTCGAGCACCTGGGTGTCGGGCACATCCCCGTCGTGTTCCAGTCGCAACCTGCGATGTCCCACGGCGATGCGAAGCCGCGCCGCACCGGCGGAAGCGGCCATGCGGGCCAGCGCCACCGGCACCTGCGAACGGTTGCGCAGTCGTCCCAGGGTCACCTTGGCCAGTTCTTCCTCCACGTCGATGCTAAGCAACTGCCGGGCCCCGTCCGTTTCCGCATCGGGTTCGGTCCCGGGCGATGAAACGCCCGGGGCATTGGACGGGACTAAAACGGACCTCGTCATATATACTTCTCCAGTGTCGATACGGCCGCTAACCTTCTCAAAGAGGCCGATTTCGGCTTGAGCAAGCCGGACTCTTCAACCAGGCGATCGACCGCAATGGACGCGGCCAACGCGGGTGCGGCGCCATACAGCTTGGCGATCCTCCGCCACCACGGATGTTCCTCGAAAACGGCCACATAACGCCGGGTCCAGCCCGACTCCCGGCGGGGATGAATCGGGGAGAGATCCACATCGCGGCATGGCCCGTTCTCCAACCCCGCAACGGCCCGGCAGAAAACACCGGCCCTGCCTTTGCGCAGCAAGCGGTTGACTTCAGAAACCAGCCCGCCGGCGAGACCCTTCGGCCGCGATACCGGTTTCAATCGAGCCAGCTCTTCCAGATCGCGCAAGTTGGATAACGATGCGAAGAGATCCGCAAAATCACCCGTCCCCCGGTCCAGAACCCACGCTTTCGAGCGAACCGCTTCATCCGCCAGCGGCTCGCCTTCGCGACCAATAAACAGAAAGTCCTTGTACGCCAAGCGAACGGCCCGAGCCAACGAGAGGAACCTGCCGCCCAAACAGGGGATGAACGGACGGTACCACAGTCCGGGTATGGACACCCAGGCACCCGGGCGACGAAGGGCGTCCGCAGCCATGGAGGCCAACAAGCTCCGTTTCAGCCGGGCATCCCCGGTGATCTCCAGCCGGGTCCTTCCCCGGTTCGAACGCCATATTCCAAAGGCCAGCAGGATCAATGCGGCCGCTAAAATCAGCGCACCGCTGATGAGCAACAGGTATCGTATAGTCCCGGCCAACGATTCGCGTCCGCCTACCGGATGGTAACGAGGTCGTTCGGCCGCTTGCGCCACCGCTGTTTTGGGTGCGATCGGATGGACCGAATCAGTGGCATCCACAACCCGGATTCCCCCGGCCTTCACCTCGATCCAGGCATGGGTGCCCGACAGAACCTCACCATCACGGCCCACCACACCCAAAACCAGCCTGGCCGGCACGTCCACCCGGTGAAGCATGGCCACCAACAACCCGTTGATCACGTCACAATCCCCCGCGCCCACCGACAACACCCGGTCAACCCAGTTTCGCTCACCCGACTTCGCCCGCCGCGTATAGTCTCGGACCACCTCCGGCGAGCGGTCGTAGCGCACCCGCAAGCGGACCAGATCCACCACCTCGGAGATCCGCGCTCCTGGAGGCAACTCCTTGAAATATAGCAACTTATCTTCCAGTTTCGCGGGGAATTTCACATTCGAGTCCAACGATTTAATCCGGTCGGCCCCAAAACCGCAGTCCTTGCCAATCCGGTAGCGCAGGGGAGAGGCAGCTCCCTTGGTAAGCCTGGCTCTCACCAGCCCGGCCCGGTTGGCCCAAAGAAGCACGGGGGTTCTTCCGGCGCGGGCGCTTCCTCCGACGGGCGCATATCCGCTGGGAATGGGCAGCAACAACACTCCGCCTTCCCCGTTGTGCGCCATCTCGATTTTAATTTCGCCAAAATCCCGCGCGTCACCGCTACCGGCACCCAACGGGAACCACTCCCGGCCCGGATCGCTCGGCTGCCACCCGGTCTGGGGGTTGTATCTTTCCAGCGTCAATAGGCGAAACATTAGATCGACGGGAGGAGCATAGCTTAGGGCCCAACTCGGCTCGGGCCCCGCCACGTCCACGCTTCCCGTGTGCAAACGCCGCCACTGCCCCGGCCGCAACGCGGGAGTGTACAGCGAATTGGAAGACTCACTTGAAGCTTCGGAGTCTTCCGGAAAAACCAGGACGTCCCGGACCGGACCTAAACCCGGCTCCGGCGACCGGCTCGGACCCAATCCGCCGACCAGGACCCCCAGCGTCCCGCCCAGCAAAAATATCGTCATCAGGAAGAGGCACCAGCGCACCCAGGCCGGGGAGTGCTCGGTTTTCCGATAGAAATCTCCAAACGCGTCACCAACTCTGCGTACCCACGAACGCCGCACCGCCCCGTCGATGGTACGCGAAACCAGTTCGTCGAAACGGCGCCGGGCCGTGTCGACCAGCCTTTGCAGCACCTTGTCCTTCAGCACGGTCTGGCGGGACAGCACCACGTCCAGGTTATTGCCGTTCAGCAGGTACACCGGGGCGGCTCCCTCACGTTCATCTCCGGCCCCTACCCGGATCCGCTTCCCCTCCAATTCTTCCAGATAAGCCCCCTGGGTCACCGGCAGCCCCCGTGCGTACAACCGATACGACGGGCGTGAGCCGAATCCCACCACGCCTTCCACATTCCCATCGTTGAAAGCCAGTGCGCCGGGGCCTTCGAGCCTAAAGGAGCGGTGAATCCTGCGTCCCTCCATAAACACGCGAAGCGGCTTGGGATTCCGCCCGGCGGTGCGCAGGTGGGAGAGATAGTGCGCCAGCCGGGTATCCACCCTCCGGAAAAACCCGGACTCCCGCCCCGGCTCGATTGCCTTGGCCAGGACAATCGTGGTGCCCAATCGTTTCCTCCGGCACTCAACCGCCTTCCAGGTGGACAGATCCCCGGAAAGGGAAACACCCCAAGCTTCCCCGCGAGTCCGGGAATGCACCTCCAGGCGGGTGGGACCGAAACGCAGCACCGACCAGAATCCCACCCCGAACCGGCCGGCGGCCGATGCATCCTGATCCTTGCTCGAAGCGTAGAGCCTGAAAAGATACCGGCGGGCGTGATCGAAGGTCATTCCCTTTCCGTCGTCGGCGAAAGCCAGAGTGGCCTCCGAGCCCGACATCCGGGCAAACACATCAATCCGCGTCGCAAAGGCATCCCGGGAATTTTGTCCCAACTCGCGGAAAAATACCCAGGGGTCCCCCCCGTAGCGCAGGCTCTCAGCCTCGGCTCGGCGAAAGAAGCCAGCCCCGTCCGACGCCCGTTCCAATGTTCTCACCGTCCCACGAACAAACCGTGTTCAAACAGCTTCATGCGGAAATTGCCCACGTGCAGTCTGCCTTCCAGGAGATCGCCCGCCAGGGAGAATGGATCCAGGTGCTCCCCTGCGTTGCCCACCACCTCGAGCGGCATGGCGATCCCCTTTTTCCACCGGTAGTCATGCTCCTCCACCAAGATGTTGCCCACCAGCGTGCCCAGAAACCGGGTCAGAACGTTCTGAATCAGCTGGGGATGCAAGGCCGGCGGAAGGCGCACCAGATTCGGGTCCAGGTGCCCGGCCAAGCGCGCCCCCAGTTCGGGAACATCGATCAGCTTCAGGTAGATATCGATCCCCTCCCGGGGATCGATCCGACGACTGAGCATGCGCCCGAGGATCTTGAGTACGCGATCGGCCCGGGCCCGTTGCTGGGGAACAATGATCTTGCCCTCGACATCCTTCCAGGGCACCAAGACGGGCCGCCGGTCCAGGCGACGCAACCCCTGGCGATGAAACATCTCGGCGACGAAGGGAGTGATCGACCTTTCCATCTGCTCCGGCTCATCGATCAACCCGCGGGCCGGAGAAGGATCGTCCCAGGGCTCGCTTTCCGGCAGCGCGCGTATGGCGGCCAACCGTTCGGCGGGCAGAGAGACAGCGTCCAGCAGTTCCAGGGGTCCTTCCAGCGCCTCCCCGAGCTTACCGCCCTCCTTGCGCTTCGAATCCGTGCGGGAATTCCAGACACGGAATCCGTGGTAGATGTTGTCGGGCAACCCACCTGCGGTCAGCAGAGCCAGGACCTCCTGCTGGAGAAAAAGCGTGAACCGGTGTAGTGTTCGAAGACCTTGGGTCAACGCCTGTGCATATACTTCTTTCCCCACGGCCCGGGCCGCTCGGGCTTCGGCCAAGGACCTCTGTCGCCGGGTCAGCGGCCGCGTAACCATGAGGAAAACCCGCAGGTACCATTCCAGGGGGCGGGTAAAGAAAGAACGCCGCGACTCGACCAGCGCCCGGTACAGAGACGAATCCAGCCTGCAGATAAACGCCTGCCGCCGGCTTTCAACGACATACTCCCGGGCCAACTCACCGGCCAGGATCGCCCTCACGGCCCCGACGGGGAGCTGATCGAACAGGGTCATCCCGATTCGCAGTTCCCGCCGCCAGGACATCCCCAAAAACCGATAGCGGGCCACGCAGGCAATGCCCGCATCCGGAATGAGCAGCACCCGTTCGGGCATCCGGCTGCCCACCCTCGCAACCACCTGACCCACCATCTCCATCAACCGCGACTGATCCCCGGCGGACACCTCCAGCCCAGGCACATCTCCCCGGTCGTTGAGAAAATACGTCCAGCGCACCACCAGCAACACCAGCGCCAACCCCACCGGGGTGAACACTCCCGGACGGCCCAGGTACAAGAGTTCCCCCACCACCGCCAGGCAACACCCCGCCACCACGGCCAGGACAAAAAGGCAGTACCAGGCAATCATCCATATCGCCAAGATAGTGCGGAAACCAAGGTTTCCGGATACACTCTCTGCCTCGAAACGGCTCACCTAACCCTGCCTGGAAGCTTGAGAACTTGAAATGTATTCAACTGATCGGCACCAGCACCACGCTCACGGCGCGGTTTTAGTACTAGCCGGCGAGTCGGCGAAGGCGGTCTTGAGCAGGATCACCAGGTCCTCCTCCACCTTCCCGGCGCTCTCCCGGGTCAGCTCGATGGTTTCCACGCCGGGCAGGCGCTTGACCTCGCGGATGAAGCCGCTGCCGCTCTTGGCCACGGTGGCCAGGACGGCCACCTTGTCGCTCTTTAAAAGCATCTTGGCCGTCTCGCAGAACATCTTGGAGAGCACTTCCATCGGCCCGATCTCGTCGATGATGTACAGGTCCACCCCCGACTGGAAACCGATAGCCTTGAGGGCAACTTCCTCGAACGTCTCCACATCCACCAGGTACTTGCCCACCCGGGCCCCGCGCCCCTTGCCCACGGTGGCAAACTGCGTCTCGCCGCCGTCTAAGGTCTTGAGGATGAATCCGGTGCGGCCCTTCTTTCCGTGTTGATCCACGGTGACGAAACCGGCGGCCTTGATCTCGGGGATCCTCTCCATAATCTTGAGAAGCAATGAAGTTTTCCCTACCCCGGGGGCGCCGGTGATGATAATTTTCGGCCTAGTGCTCATATCTTGCCTAACAATAGGCTTTCGGATGGACAGCGTCAAGGATTTCAAAATGCCAGACTCATGGAGTATAATAGTGAACATGAAGCATCGGCGCTGGATTATCCCGTTCATGCTAACCTGGGCCTGCGGCTGCGGGGGCAGCACACCCGGGCCCAACCAACCTCCGGTGGCCAACGCCGGGACCGACGTTATCATGCAGCTAGGAACCGGAGCCGAAGCCGTGCTGGACGGCACCGCCAGCTACGATCCCGAGGGCCGGGATCTCACCTACCAGTGGACCGTTTTGCACAAACCCTTCGGGGAGATTGTCGGGATCGAAAATAAAACCGCTCCGCTTGTCATAGTCGAGCCCACCGTGGACGGCACCTGGGTGGTGGCCCTGACCGTGAGCGACGGGAAGGAGGTCTCCAACCGGGACGTGGCCCGGATCCTGGTACTGGGCATCACCTGCGTAAACAACGCCGACTGCAACGACGACAAGTACTGCAACGGTCAGGAGGTCTGCCGGATCGAGATCTGCACGTCGGGAACACCGGTGGACTGCGACGACCAGGACGACTGCACCAAGGACAGCTGCAACGAGGCCGACGACCGGTGCGACAACATTCTGGTTCCCCGGCCCGGGCTGGAGGGCCCCAAGGGCGCCGCCAACTGCTCCGATGGGACTGACAACGACTGCGACGGCAAGACCGATCTGGACGACGAGGACTGCGACGTCTGCCAAAACGCCGCCGCCTGCGACGACGACAATGACTGCACCGTGGACCACTGCAACAACAACGCCTGCAGTTTCACCAATGTCGACTCCGGCGTCGACTGCGACGACGGCACCTACTGCAACGGCCGGGATAAGTGCGACGGCAACGGCGCCTGCCTGCCGGTCGGAGAAAATCCCTGCAGCGTTCCCTGCCTGGGTGAGTGCTCCGAGCAAAACGGCGAGTGCACCCCAGATCCATTCGGGACGCCCTGCGAAGACCCCGGAGACGGCCTGGCCTGCACCCAAGACGCCTGCGACGGCAACGGCAATTGCCTGAGCACAGCCGCGCCCGGACGCTGCACCGCCCCCAAGGTCTGTCTACCCGACTGCGCCGTGGACGCCACCGGATGCGTCGCCCCACCCGACCCCTTCTCGATCTCCTGCGCCGCCCCTTCCGGCGACCCCACGAAGTCGGAATGCATCTTGGACACCAGCGGTCTGATCAACCAGGATTCCTGTATCTCCTGCGAGTTGGAGATCGGATCAACCGTTCTGGACGAAACCAATTTCACCCAGGACGGCCAGAACTGCAACCTGGAGGGCTGGCAACTAATCTCGGGAAACTGGTGCTCCAAAGACGACATCGTCGGCTGCGTTCCGCAGAGCGACCTTGGCAACTGGGAGGAGTGCTGCTCGGATTTTCAGAAGATCTGCAGCATCGAAAACCAGGAAGGCATCCTGACCGCCGACAGAAGCGCCGACTGCATGGGCAACTTCAAACGCGAGTTCCGTCTACGCAAGACCTTCGACTTCACCGGCTACCGCGCCCCGGAGATCTGCTTCGAGGTCCTCGAGCACAACGCCGACGAGGACGAATGGCTGCTGGTCCAAGTCTCCGACTCAAACCATCCCGGCATGGGAGACCGCACTTACTGCCTCAACGACGGCCCGGGCATCGACGACGATGACCGCTGGTTTCAGGTGTGCCGCGAGTTGCCCCAATGGGCGCAGGGCAACCCGGCGGTCACCGTCACCTTCATCGTCCACTCCCACGACATCACCAGCTCCCTGAAGCTGAGGCGCATCTCCGTGCGCGCAATGTCCACGGAGTGCGCCCGCGACGTGCGCATCGTCATGACCGAGGACTTCAAGGACTGCTCCGACCCGCTGCCAGCCGACTGGAACGGCTGGACCGTGGAGGGCACCGCCATATGCGGCGGATACCCCGAGTGCTACCAGGACATTCCCAACTACGATGGCGTAAGCGTCGAGGCGAAGAACCACAACTTCAGCATGTCCAAATACGTCGACGCCTCCTCCCTGGACGACCGCATAACCCTGTGCTTCTGGTACGGAGAATATGGCGCCTCCTTCTGGGAAGCCATTGAGGTGCTGTTCGACTCGGGCTCCGGCTGGGTGCGGGCCTGGTACGATGAGAGAAACATGGGCACCGACAAGACGTGCCGGCGTACCTGCCTGAACCTCTCCGAGCTGGATCCCGCCGTCAACAACCACCCCAACCTGGGCATCAGCTTCCGCCTGACCTCCAACGGCAACGGTCGCGTGGTCGACCTGGCCGGCATCCACCTCCGCGGCCACGTCTTCTGCTCCGACCCCGGTAAAGTCTCCATGAGCACCATAGTCGACAACAACGACGGCACCTACAACACCGAAGTCACCAACCACACCACCTCCGGCCTCACCACCCGCATCCGCTGCACCTGGGACTCAATAACCCCCCCCTGGACCAACACCACCGAAATCCGTTTTCCCGCCAACAACTGAATTGATCTTGACATCCGGCAACCAAAGGTATAAACACCCCAATTACTGACTGCGGGGTGGAGCAGCTGGTAGCTCGTCGGGCTCATAACCCGAAGGTCCCTGGTTCAAATCCAGGCCCCGCTATATTAGGGAAACGGTCCTGCCATCAAGCAGGGCCGTTTTTCTTTTTGGGACGCGGAGACGGGGACGTAGCTTCATTATTTGCATTGTCCTTGACAGTCGCACCGCTTGGGGATATTCAGTGGTTCCATGCCCCGTGGTCCAAGACTCGATGTGCCTGGCGCTCTTCACCACGTCATGGTGCGGGGGATCGAGCGTCGCGACATCTTCAACACCGACGAAGATCGCAAGGATCTTCTCTG
>JAUXGL010000016.1 GCA_030622135.1 Deltaproteobacteria bacterium | reverse complement strand
GCAACCATGCGGCTTTTTCACCGGCATCGCGAAGACGGATACCCTCGTTGACTCGCTGACTTTAGTCCTTGTACATCGAGTCGACTTATAATAACCTCGGTGTGAATAAGAAGGGTTAAGGTAAATTGGAACAAGCTCATCGATACCCTTGCCAGGGTTCCAAGAAGCTATCCCATCGGAGTCTATAGGCTTGGCGATGTGGTTCTCGCCGCCCTTCCGGGCGAATACACGACAGTGCTGGGAAGGCAGCTTGCCGAGGTCTTGAAGGCGGCCACGAACTCGGGCCAAAGGCCCCTGATGGTAACCCTGGCAAATGAGTACATCTCCTACCATACCACCAAAGACGAGCACGACCTGCAGCATTACGAGGGAGGCTCGATGCTGTTCGGCCCGAAGGCCATAGGCAAGATCGAGAAGACCCTGACCGACTTGGGCAAGAACCTCCGTTCGTTCAACACCCGGAAAACGATCGTCAAATTGGAATATGAGACCGGCGGTAAAAAGAGCTTCGGCCTTGGGGAGTATCACGCGCTTCTGCACATGGACCGGCTCAAGGACACTTACACCAGCCTGTCAAATGTGCTTATGGACGAGAAAACCGGCATGCCCGTGCCGAACAACCCTTTCTTTGCCTGGGTCGACGAGGATTTTGTATGGACCCAGGACTACACCAAATCTGTCACGCCTTCGGTCAAGTTGGAAATAAAGTCCAACGGCGAATGGCGGCCCTACACAATAAAGGGTGTCCCTGAAAACGATCGGGGCCTCAATTTCGTGACTACCTTGACAGGTGCCTTCCAGTGGAAATCTCGATGGATTACTACATGGATGGCACCGGAAGGTGTCGACGACCAGGCAATTCTGCGATTCAAAGTGAAGAGCAAAAGACCCACTCCGTTCATTTCCAAAGAGTTCAAGCTTGCAGAGATTCGTAAGAAGTGGGGATTGGTGGATTTTAAAAGATAGCTGGAGGGTACTGAAAATGGGACGTATGTCGCTGATTTTCGCCTTGTCTGCTGGGCAACCCGGCGGCGGATCAGGCCCAGGGACCGTTTCTCAATCCGCTGGAACAGAACCTTCCCAACGCCCGACGGGTGGTTGAGAAGATTTGCCGGGGAAAATACGGCCAGACCTTCCGTGCGTTGTCCCAAGACATTTGGAAGAACTCATCCATCTGCAAGATCGGGCATACCGACCTGGCCTATGCCGTCGTGGCCTGGGCCGTCGCGGCCTTCGAGCACTCCAGCAAGGTTAGTCCCTCTCGTGGTCGCCGTCGCGTACCTCCATCTGCACGTGTATCCGGCCCGGCGACCAATTCTGATTGGCCTCACCAATGGAGGTGGCCTTTTGCCAAAGGTCGATATTCGCGGCCGGTTGGGCATCGGGACTCAAAACGGATCGGTGGTTCGAAGAAGAACAGCCCGCTCCCAATGTCAAACGGTGCCCGGATGGATGATTCACGTACACTTGAGCGGCTACTATCGATTTCCCCTTTCACGTGTTTCGACATAATCTAGAATCACGGAGAAGATGGTTTCAATCTTATCCGATTGGGGCAGGGCCTGACGGATTATCGCCAGATAAGCTCTTTCCCGAATACGTTGGAAGGTCGGCACGAAATTGATATCGTATATCCAGCTTATCTGCAGCAGTTTGAAATCATTCAGATTCTTCAGGTGGTGAATAGACACGATTTTGCCGGCTAGCAAGTCGCGATATACTTTCGCTGAGATTTCCGGGGTGTCGGGCAAGCCGAGTTCGAGCGCGGCATTTCTCTGGCTATCCGAGCGAGCATAATATTCCGTGACCACCCGCCAGATATCCAGTTTGTCGGCATCCCGGAGCAGCTTGGTAAACAACAGACAGGTCTTCGACTCTTGGCGCGGCAAGGTGGCGCGGTTATGGTAGAGTATCGTCTTGAGCACCAGGTCGCGGGTTGATTCATCCAGCTTGTCGAGCACACGCTTTTCTTTTAGTATTTTTACCCCAAACGCCGCATGATTCACCGAGGCCCGATCCGCAAAGGTGCGATAACGGGCATACTGTTCAAAGCGCCCAATGTCATGAAAAAGCGCGATGAGTTCGGCCAAAGCGAGTTCTTGGTCATGCAAGCCAATCTTGCCGCCAATATCCAGGATCTCCGTGCATACCCTTTGGCTATGCTCTTGCTTCAAACTTATGTTTTGCCGCAGATCGGCATCGTCGGATTTAAATGTCCGCAGGTAATCGGCAAACCACTTTTTCATGTCTTGCCGGATGCGCGGGTTTAGACCGAACGACGGGTGGCTTTCCGGCCGATTGGATTTGCGTTTTTCCGCCTTCACTTCAGGCGCCCAGCATGCGGGCGGGGTGATCATAAACGGGCGCGGGGCGCTGGTTTCCGCATGGCCCCTTTTTCACTATTTTGTCCGGTGGCGATATACGGAAAGTGTGCCTCTGGTGTCCGGGCTGCCGTAGTTTATGTTTGTCTGAAAACAGAGGTATAGGTTGCTCTCGTCCGCATCGAGTACCTGGTCGTAGAACGCGGCGGCGTCGTCGGTGAAGTTTCGGTCGCCTACTAGATTCCATGCCCCCGCCCCATGCTTTTGAACCGTCAGCCCGTCCATGCCGGTGCAGCAATCTTGATATGCCAGGTAGATGCAATCGGCGCTGCCTTGCAGCGCCGGCGCTATCCGGGTGCCCAGGCTCGCCTGTATGCCGGTGTCGGGAAGCTTAGACCAGGATCCGGCGCGGTAACTAAAAACATGGGATTCGCTCATCAGACCGCCGACGGCAATCACCAGCTCGTCTCCGGCGCTGGCGGCCAACACTTGCATGCCAAATTTTGTGGTGGCATAGCTGTCGGTGCCTATCGGGTATAGACTGGCATCGGCAAGTGTCGTCCAGCCGCCGCCGTCATGCATCGACACCCCAAGCGAGAACAGATTGCTGGTGTGATCGGTCCTGAAATAGCCCAGGTAGATCCGGCCCTTGTCCGAGACTTGGATGCTTACCCGATCGTAGGTGACAACGAATCCAAAACCGTCGCTTTCCCGCGGCTCGCAGATGCGATCGGGCAGCAAGGCCCAGTTTCCATCTTGGTAGGCAAACACCGACAGGCAGGTCTTTGTGTCGGGTGCTGTGTTTTCAACGTCGCTTACTACGGCAAAAACCGCACCGTCCTTGACCGCAAAGTCGAAGTCTTGTGCGGTATAGGTTAATTGGTCTGGGTATCCCGGCAGCAGATCCAGCGGCAGGGAGGGCAATTGCTGCCAGCTTCCGGCGGCGTCGGCGGCAAAGAGCACAAACTCGGGCTCGACCATCGAACGGTTGAAGCCTATGACCGCGTGCCCCTGGTCCTCGCGAAACTTGAAGGTCGTGCGCGACAGGGGATCGAGCGCGAGCGCGTCCACCGGAACCGGCCCGCCGCCCAGGTATGCCCAGGCGCCGCCGTCCACCGCTATCGTTTTCACGCAGGGCTTGCCCAGATCCACGTCCCAATAGCCCACGCCGACGGTGCCGTCATGTACGGCTATGGAATAGTTGTTTTGCACATTGCCGGTGAAGAATTTCTCTCCCAGCGGCGCCCAGCCGCTGCTCGGGTTTGGATTTTCCGCATCGCCCGCGCTGCAGGCAATGACGGCAAGCGGCAGGAAGACTAGCCATAAAAGTTTCCGGTTCATGATCGGGTATTCTTTTGATACTGCCCAGTACTCAATTCTTTACCCAATTGGAGAGATATTACCCAATTCCGCCACAATCCTAATTACAGAACTGGGCCGCGGCCATCAGCGGAGTGTGTTTGTTGAGCATGTCGATGTTCGCCGAGCCCTCCAGGAAGTGTCTCTTTCGTTGACGACCGTGATTCAAAGGGAAGGGATAGTAATTTCAAAGCACTCTTTCTGTGCCCTCTACGACTGAATATGCACAGAATCGGACCCAGTGTCAATTTGTTCCTTTTGGACCGTAGGGGAGGGCTTCATGCCCTCCCGTTGGGCGACGGGGCTTTCGGGCGTTTGTGAACCACGCCCCTACAGTTACGTGTCTACCGGTGCAAGGGAGATCATGCGTGAAGGAACGGGGCCCACCGACAAATGTCATTAGAGGGCCCACCGTCACTGAAGTGACAATCGGAGGCGGACTTTTTTATTCTCCCCTTTCAGGACCACTTTCGGCGTTTGTTGCCGGGTGGCTTTGGTTCTGCAGCGTCTTTTGAACGTGTCATAAACAAACATGCGGAGTTTTCTATTCCGACAATGCGACCAGGGGGGACGGTTTCAACTTTCCCCAATTCCCCCCGTCAGTCGCCCGTCAGTCGCCCGTCAGTCGATCGACGCCTTGAGGGCTTTTCTGATCTCGAAGTAGTCGTCGGAGATGGAGTAGAAGATCAGCTCGCGGATCAGGGTGCGGGAGGAGCCGGAGGGGCTGACCACCCGAGCGGCCTTCAGGACCTGGACGCAGGCTTCCAGGTCGCCGCACAGGGCGAAGCCGGCGCGGTTGCAGGTGTGCTCGACGCCTTCCAGCCAGTCGTGGATGGAGAGATCTTCGGCCTGCTCGCGGTATTTGGAGGCTAGCTGGTAGAGGCGGTTGGCCTTGGTCCGGGGAATGGCCCGTTGGAACTTGCGAGTGAGCCGGGTCACTTCGTCGTTCACCGCAAGGGCTTGGTCGCCGGGGAAGGCCATCTCCACCATGGCGTCCAGCAGCGAGCGCAGCTGCTTGGGCGAGAGCGCGGCGGCCAGCAGGTTCTCCGGACGGGTGAAGGCGACCGCCCGGGCCACCATGAAGCGCAACTCGGGAATGCTGGCGCGCTGCAGGATATCCTTGGAGAAGAGAATGGCCGGTGGCGAGGTGTTTGCCGCCAGGATCCCCTTGATACCCACGCCCTTGGCGTAAACTTCCGGCGGCGGTAGGGCCAGGAGGGTGAGTGCGTTACGGAAGGCCTCGGCCGCTTTTGAGGAGGAATCGCTAAGATTAAGTTGATCTCGGGTCTTCAGCTTGTAGTCCCGTTGATCCTGGCTGAATAGATCGCGGCAGTGATCGGCTATGAAGGAGAACATCTCGCCCAATAGCCCGCCCGCGTGGGGATGCAACAGCAACCGGGCGTAGTGGGCCTCGGAGATCCGCCGGCCGGGGGGAACCGGCAGGGCGTGCCGGTGTTCCTTCAATAGGGCCAACTCGTCGTCTTTGGCTTCGTCGAGGAAATTGAGGGTGGCCGCCATGCACAGGGTTCGATCGTTGTGTCCCTGGTGCTCGTAGATTCTGCGCAGCGCGTGATAGGAGTCCACCGAGAACGGGCTGTCGGCGATCAGGGAGCGGTGCACGGCGGCGGCGTCGTCGAGCCGGCCCTCCATCTCGTACAGCCGGGCCAGATCGTCGCGCACCTTGATGTCACCGGGGCCGATGGAGAGGAGCTGCTCGCAGGCGGCGGTTGCCTTACGGTTGTCGTCCAGCCGGTAGCGGTACAGCTCCACCAGCTCGGCCAAGATCTCCAGGCGGCGATCCGGCTGTCCGGCGATGGGTGGCGGCAGCCTCTGGATAAGCTCTTCGTGCAGTGCGGTAAGCCGGTGCCAGTCCCGCATGCGATTGAGTATTTCCACCGCCGATTTGTGCGTGCGCTTGTCCAGGGGCGCGTGGCGCAGCGCCCGTAAATAGAACTTCAACGCCCGGTCGTCGTTATCCAGGCGCTCGTGCTCGATGTAGCCGGCGATGCGGAAATAGCGGGCGCGCTGCCGGTCGGTCGCGGTCAGGTGGGCCAGGCGCTCCAGCGCCTCCACCGCCTTATCGTAACGTTCGGCGTGGACGAAAACCTTCCTGAGCTTCTCCAGCAGATCGATGTTGTTGGGTTCCTCGTGAAGGGCCAGGCCGTATGCCTCGGCGGCGTCGGCGGGCCGGCCGAGGTGCTCGGACAAAACGTCGCCGATCTGCATCGACAGCTTCAGTCGGGTGGTCGAATTGGTGGAGATCTCCCGGAGCTGGCAGAGCAGGTTCACGGTTTCGTTGAACTTACCGAGCTGCCGGGACAGATCCACACACGCTCTCAATGCGGGCAGGTGTCGCGGGTTGGCTTTAAGTGCCTGCCGGTACTGGGAGACGGCTTCCTCGGGTTGGCCCAGCTTGATTTGGCCCTGGGCGGTCAGGTAGTGGATATCGGCCACTTCGTTGGGCTTCAGCCGGCGCCGGTACTTGTCTAGGATCTGCCGGTAGAGCTCGACCGCCCGTTCCCAGCGTCCCTGGCGGGACAGGTGGTATCCGAACTGGGCGAGGATCCGGTGATTGACGGGATCGAGATCCAGGGCTTTTTCGAAGGCTTCGCTGGCCTGCTCGTTTTTTTCGAGAGCCTCGGCCGTCTGGGCGAGCTTCAAGTAGATACCCGCCAGCTCCTCGGGCTCCAGATCGCCCTCGGCGCCGATCTTGGTCAGGCGCTCGAGCAGCTCGTGGGCTTCCTCGTGGCGGTGCTTCTTGAGCCGCGCCTCCGCCACCACCCGGGCGGCTTCCAGGTTGTCGGAGTCCAGTTCGACGGCGTTCTCGTAGCACTCCAGCGCCTTGTTCTCGTTCTCGAGCTTGTCACGCCAGATGTTGGCCAGCTCCACCTGGAGCCTGGCTTGCTCCGCCGGGTCATCGGCACACTCCAACTGGGCGCAGCCCAGGCGGATCACCTCCACCCAGTCGCCGCGCCGGCGGGCCATCCCCTTGAGTGCCGACAGCGCTTCAGCGGAGGGGGGTCGGGTCTCGATCGCCTGGCGGTAGGCTTCCTCGGCTTCCTCCGGCCGCAGCAGCTGTTCCTCGAGGATCTTGCCCATCCGGTACGCCATCTGGCCGGAGATCAGCGGATCGTCCGCTTTCCCGGATGCCTCCCGTAGAACTTCGATGGCGGTGAGCCAGTCCCGCTTGTTTTCCAACACCGCGGTTAGTGACTCGTAAGTGGACAGTTGGTTTGGTTCTTCGCCCACGGCTTGCTTGTATAGTTGGATGGCTCGGTCCAGGTTGTCGAGTCGGGTTTCGTAGAGGCCGGCTGCGGCGAGCAGGAGCCGCACCCGTTCTGCGTGCTCTTCTTCATGCTCCAGGTGGAGTTCGTAGGTCTTGGCCAGGAACTCGTACTGGTCGGTCTGTTCGAGAACTTCCTCCTGCAGCTTCAAGGCTTCCAGGTCGCCGTCGTCGGAGGATACGAGCCGATCCAGGTCTTCGAGCGCCTCTCGCTGTTGATCCAGCTGGTTGGCTCGGAGCCCGGCTCGTCTGAAAAGTATGCTTCTGCGGCTTTGCGAATCCTTGGCCTCCTTGAGCGTCCGGGTCAGGATGGCGTCGTAGCGGTCCAGGGCATCTTTGGATTCGTATATGCGGTAAAGCCCGTCCAGGGCCGCGACGTGGGCCGAGTCTTCCCGCAGCACGGTCCGGTAGGACGACTCGGCGTCGTCGAGCTTGTCGTTGTCCTCCAGTAGACGCGCCAGGCGTATGCGGAACTCGACGGTTTTGGCCAGTGCGGACAAGCGTTTGAACAGGCGGGTCTTACATTCGTTCGTGGAGGCTAGCCGGGTTGGTTCTTCCAGGGCGTTGAAGGCGGCCTCGGATCCGTCTTTTTCCTGGATCAGCGATGCGAGTTGCTCCCAGGTGTCCGCGTCATCCGGATCGGCTCTGGCCGCCTTCAGCATCGACTCGATTGGATCCGGGACTTTGGTGCGTACGGTGGTTTCCTCCTCCATGGGCGCGCCGTCGAGATCCTCTTCCTTGAGCTTCGGTTCTTTCCTGGGCGGCTTCTTGACCAGGGTGGGACCATGGTACTCGGCCCGCACGGCGGCTGTCTGCGCCGGCGAGGCGCTGCGGCTTTCGTCTTCCGGCTCGATCGCCTCGGCCGCGTCCTCCGAGTCGCTCTGGGTGTCGAGGGACTTGCGGATCTTTTGGTGGGCGATCGAATGGGTTGCGTCAAGATCCAGCGCGCGCCGGAAGCGATCCAGCGATTCCTCCAGCGTTGCGTTCGTATCCAAGAGCAAACCGATCCGAGCGTGCCAGTCGGCGGCCGCAGGATCCGGCATAGTGGTTATGAGGTCGTCGCCCACCGCGATTAACTCGGAGGTGAAACCCGCCTTTCTCGCCAGGCGAAACAGCTCGTCCAGCAGACGGGGATGATCCGGCTCCGAGCGGGCCGCCCGGACTAGCTCGAAGTAGGCCAAGTCGTCCCGATCGAGCCTGGTCGCGTATATCTCGGCAATCTCCAGGTAGGTGTTGGCCAGCGATTCTCCGTCGGCCACCTCGGTCAGGCGTTTGGTCAGCAGCGCGATCTGGTCTTCCCAGGTTCCTTGTTTGTGGTAGGGCTCTTCGATGATCTTCTCGGGTTGCTCGGGCGGGGGAACGTCATCCTGGGTCGGTTCTTTTGGACCTTCGCAAAACAGTTCCACGGTCGGCTCGCGGTCCTTCGGCTTTTCGTCGTAGATGTCGGCCAGGCGTCGGCGTTGCACCTCGATCACCTCCTCCTCGATGTCTGGGCGGGAGAGGAACGACTCTAGAGCCTTGGCCAGGGTGTCGTATTCCTTGCCGGCCTCGAGCAGATCGAAGCGAACCAGCTGGGCGGGTACGTGTGCCGGGACCAGGCTCAACGCCTGGGTGACCGCGTTGTGTGCGGCGTCGGCGTTGTGCAGGTCGTCCAGATGGAGCCGGGCGAGCCGGGAGTATAGCGACGCTTTCTGGCGATCGTCGGAAAGGTGTGTGCCCATGTCCTCCAGAACGGCCACGAGTTCCAGGTGTTTTTCGCAGGAGGTTCCCAGATCGATCAGCTCATCGGTGAGGCCTGCTTCGTCGGGATCGTAGCGGGCGACGCGGACCAGCTCGAAGAATGCCGAAACCGGGTCATTCAGGCCGTTACGATACAGTCGGGATATCTCCCGGCGCACGCGGGATTTGACCTTGGGGGCCTTGGCCAGGCGGATCAGCTGCGAGTAGGTGGTGATGAGCTCTTCCCACTCTTCCTCCTCACCGTAGATGTTGGAGATGGAGAAGAGCATCTCGGTGTTTGCCCCGCTCAAATCCAATGCCCGCTTGTAGTAGCCGTCGGCTGCTTGTGTGTCCGCCATGTGTTCGGTGTGTAGCCGGGCCAGCTTTAGGTAGAGGGCGATCCGCAACTCGATGCGGTCGATGTGCTCCACCACGTCTTCGTAAATGGCCAGAAGCTCCCTAAAGCTTTCGGTGCGGGTGGCCAGCTTCTCCAGGTTCAAAAGGATGTGGATGTTTTGCGGCGCCAGCCGGGCCGCCCGGATGTACTCCATCAGGGCCTGGTCTTCCTGCTGGAGCCGCTGCTCGTAGATCTGCGCCAGCTGCGTCCGAAGCGCGAGTTTCTCTTCGGGACCTTCCGCTAGATCTATCCGCAGCAGGTAGATTTCGATGACCTTCTCCCAGTCCTCCAGATCGTGGTAGAGCATGCCCAGCGCCCAGATGGCGCGTCGATTCTTCGGCTCCAGGGTGAGGACCCGGTTGAAGGTGTCGACGGCGTGCTGGGCGTCGCCGAGCTTTTCGTCGTAGAGGCTTCCCAGCTTGATTAGCGCCTGAACCTTTTCCTGGTCGTTCTCGATCGCACAGATCCGCTTGTCCAGCAGCTCCACCATTGAGCCCCAGGACTCGCTTTCGAGGTACTTGTCCCAGAGCTTGACGAAGGTCCCTTCGTCAGAGGGATTCTTGTCGAATCGCTTCTTGAGCTTTGACACTCCACGGTTAGCCGTACTAGGTTTCTTACTCTTTTTGGCGCCGGGCTTGCCTGGTTTTTTTTTGGCGCCCTTTGATTTTGAGGATCTAACCATAACAGCCTAACGACTTTATCGAACCCGGGTCGGGGGTGTCAAACGCCAATTTACGTGGAAACCCCTTGCCTTCCGTCGTACAATCGGTTCGAATCAGTATTGTTTTGGAGGACAAGATGACCGATTCCAAGCAAGACGAGAAGAAGAAGGTCAACATCCAGATCCAACTGGACGAAGATATTGCCCAGGGTGCCTACGTGAACCTGGCCATGGTCAACCACGCGGAGACGGAATTCACCCTCGACTTCATCTACGTTCAGCCCCAGCAGCCCAAGGCCAAGGTCCGTGCTCGGATCATCACCAGCCCCAAGCACGCCAAGCGTTTGCTCGAAGCCCTCAAGGACAACGTGGCCAAGTACGAGAAGCGCTACGGCTCCATCCAGGTAAGCGGGCCCCTACCCCAGGAAGAGTTCCTGCATTGAGCTTGGCATAGTGTCCGGATTCCGGACAGGGTGTACGATACCCGGACACCCGCCAGAGGGAACGGCTTATTTCTCCCAGCCGCCGATCGGCGGCCCTATCGCGTAACCTGCGTAGTTACAGAAGCTTATCAAGATCCCCGCCGGCACCGGTCTGCCGCGGCATGCATCTTGCTCATCCCTTTCGATGTCGAAGATCAGCCGGCACGATCGAGAGGAATAGAGAGGAGGACAAGATGACCGAAGGAGCCAGAATGATGGAGGTCTACACCATTGTCGACAAGGAGGGTTTCGAAAAATCCTTCTGGGTCAAGGTGGGGGCCTGTTTTCCCAACCGGGACGGTTCGTTGAACGTGTACCTGGATGCCCTGCCCCTCAACGGGCGGCTCCAGATCCGGGAGAAGAACCGATCCCAAAACAACAAGGAGGAGCAGTCATGAAGAACGTAACCAAGTCTTTTGCGACCATCGTAGCCACTTTCGCTTTCCTGGCAACCTTGCTGGGCACCGGTCTCGCCACGGCGGGATCGGCGGACGGGGTGGTAAACATCAACACCGCCACCGCCGAGCAGCTTCAGCAGTTGCCCGGTGTCGGCTCGACCAAGGCCCAGGCCATCGTCAAGTACCGCCAGAAACAGTCATTCAAGTCGGTGGACGATCTGGTCAAGGTCAAGGGGATCGGCAAGGTCCTGCTCTCGAAGATCCGAGACCGGGTGGTAACCAAGGGCAAGACCACCGCCAGGGTTTCCAAGAAGAAGTGAGGGATAACCAAGCCGGGCGGGCCAGTGAGCCCGCCCGGTTTCTTGCTCTGCCGGTTGAAACCTGCTTCAATTTGAACGAGTAAACTTGGAGCTGTTCTCGATTTTGCACCCCGACCGGGGTGCAGAACTACGACGCTCAGGTAAACGGTGAGCCGGCGGAGCCGCAGGAGCCCGCCGGACTGTCGCCGCCGGATCGACCGGCGGTACTGACCAGCGAGGATTGACGATCCATTTTTCCCTTCGCCCAGCAATGCGGGCACTCACACTTCTCGTCTCGCTCCGAGAGGCTCCGAATCAGCTCGAACTTCTTCCGACACTTTATACAGGTATACTCGTATAGCGGCATGACCAAGCCTCCAAGGATAATATAAAGCCCAAAAGGAGGTTTGTAAACCAGGATCTCCCAGATTTTGGTGCGGGCAAGGCGCTAAATCTCTTGGTCTTTACCGGGCCCCACCTCAACTTGGATATCCTTCGCGATGACCCGGCCGGCGGGGATGGTCAGCCGGGCGCCCGGGCCTATGCGCAGCGATACCCGGACGCCTTTCTTGATTGTCACGCCGCGGCCGATTCTGAGGCGGCTGGCTTTCGTGGTGTCCACCTTGATCCGGCGCGACTCGTCCGCCTGGATGGCGCCGTAGGGCCAGGCTGCGTGGACGGCCAGCAAGCTTTGCGGCTCGAGGGTCAGCGGACCGGCGCAGACGGGAGCGCCTCCGGGATCGGACTGGCGGGCGCTCATGAAAAGCCGGGATCCGGCCTCGAGCTTTAGGCCGGGGCCCAGGCCGCGGCTGGCCGGGTGGAGATCGCAGAGGGCCTTTTTATGAACAGCGGCCCCCGCCGCCTTCAGCCGGCGGGCGCAGCGGTCGGAGAGCATGCCGGTCGTGGATTCCACCGAGTCGGTGCCGGTGACGTTCTTGGTGGGCATGAAGAACTCCCGCCGATCGACTTCGTAGGCACGGACCTTTTCGGGGTCGAGGAGCCGGGTAATATGCTGGTTGAGCATCTCCATGGAACTGGAGGACACCGGACCCTTGCGCGAGCTCACCGTCTTGCCGGTATACAGCGTCGGCTCGATGTCGGCCCGGACCGCCTCTGCGGCGATCAGGTTGGTGTTGGCGTTGCCTGCCTCGTGGAGGAGCCGGCCGGTATTTTCGTCCCGGGCCTCGGCGACCTCTTGGCTGAGGACGTTGTACTCGACCACCTCCACCCGGCCGGTTTGAGAAAGCTGCATCAGCAGGCCGACCTTTTCGTCCGGTTTGGCCTTGCGAACTCCCGACAGGGTAAACCGAGCACCCTCGCGCAGGTGGAACCCCAGTCGAGCGGGGGCGAAGGGACGGGCGGCGGGGTTGTCCACGTTGTGCATTACCAGGTGAGCCACCCCGTCTTTGGCGATGGTTTCAAGCAGGTTCTTACCGGTCAGCAGCGCGCGGTATACGCCTCCGTGACCGTCTCCCGTCCAGACCAGGCGGCCGGTGTCGAGTGGGATTAGATCGCCGTCTTGGTCCAGGCGCGGCTCCTGCGCTTGCGGGAAGGGCACGAGGTATTTACGGGGAAAGCCCCACAGGTTGGTTGCGTCGAGAAATCGTACGGTGTGATCGTGGGTGACCGGACTGGTCATGAAGAGAACCCAGGGAACCCGTCCGCTTTGGACGGAGGCTTCCAGCGCCTCGGCAATGATGTTTTCGTAGAAGCTGAGCCCCCCGACCGGTGAGATGGGGAAGTTACCCTTGGGTTCCCCCGGATCGAAGCTCTGGTGCCGAAGGACTTCGTTGGGTTCGGGCAGGGCCTTTCCGAGTTCGTCTAAGTGGGAGAAAAACCGGGTGCCCGTGCCCCCGGCGAAGGCTACCGAGGCCCACCGTCCGTCGGCCAGGGAGTCCAGGCCAAAAGCCGTGTCCTCGGCCGCGCGTGCCTGTTGCTCCTCCAGGGTGACCAGCGGAACCGGCGAAACGTCTGCAGGGGAGAGGACTGGTGGTCCCCTGCGTAGCCGGGCCTTTTGATGGAGCTCGATGCGGGAAAAGTCCAGCCGCCCGGTTTCCTGGAGGAAGGTGCGAACGGCCTGCGCATCCGCGTCGGCCAAGTACTTCGAAAACACGTCGCCCAGGGAGCGCGCGACGAGATCTTCGACTGCGGCCCGGAGGGTCGGCTCGGTGTCGAGCACTTTTTGGAGTGACGGACAGGCTTGCAGGATCTCATCCACCAGTCTTTCCTATCACGGCCTGGACTTGCCCGGCAATGGAACGTATGATTGCGCCGTGGCGAAGGCGCTCACACTCCGACGTTTCGTTCTGGTCAACGGACTGCTCCTTTTCATCGTGCTGTTCTGCATCGCGTCCGGGTGCCTTTTAGGGCCAGGGGGGACGGACTGGAGTTCCTTGTGGCCGCTGGATCCGGAGTCGAATCCCCAGGCGGCCACGATACTCCTGGCCCGGTTGCCCCGGACGCTCTTGGCCGCCCTGGTAGGGGCGGCCCTGGCGGCTACGGGAGTGGCCTTCCAGGCGCTCTTGCGCAACCCGCTGGCGGATCCCTTCATCATGGGCGTCTCCGGCGGCGCGGCCCTGGGGGGAACCCTGGCCCTTTCGGTGCTGGGCGGGGGAGCGGCCGCCAGCCTGGCCCTGGAAGGGCCGGCGGCTTTTCTGGGCGCAGTGGCGGCCACTTTCTTAGTCTACCGGGTCGGCCGGGTGGGTGGCCGGGTGGATACCACCACAATTCTCCTGGTGGGTGTGGTGTTCAACGCCTTCGCCTCGGCGGTGATCATGTTCATAAAGAGCGTGGTCTCGGCCACCAAGACGCAGGAGATCCTGGTCTGGCTCATGGGTAGCCTGACCTACCAGGAGTACACCACCCTCATGGTCGTCGCCGTGGGCATGGCCGCGGGGATCGCGGTGCTGTTTTGCATGGCCGGTCGCATGAACGCCCTGGCCCTGGGCGAGCAGGGCGCCTCCCACCTGGGCGTGGACGTGGAGAAGACCAAGGCCATCATCTTCTTCGCCGCCTCGTTGCTGGTGGGCCTGGCCGTGTCCGTGTCCGGTCTGGTCGGGTTCGTCGGCCTGATCGTCCCGCACCTCACCCGCCTGTTGCTGGGCCCCGATCACCGCCTGCTGCTTCCCGCCTCGGCCCTCTGCGGCAGCGCCTTTCTGGTTTTATGCGACCTGGCCGCCCGCCTTCTCTTCGTTCCTCTCTCCACCGAGCCCCCCGTCGGCGTAGTCACGGCATTCCTAGGCGGCCCCTTCTTCTTGTTTCTGTTGCGCCGGCGCCACCGCAACGCTTTCATATCTTAAACCGGGAACTGGGAACCGGGAACTGAATTTAGTTGAGCAGACTTGACGCACTACGGCAAGGCAATGGTACCATCTCCCATCGTGGTGGCGGAAACCAAAGAAGAAATCGCGCTGGAGCTCGTCGGCACCTCTTTCGCCTACGGCTCGGAACCGGTGCTTTCGGACGTTCACCTCTCGGTGGAGACGGGGCGGTTTTTCGGGCTCATGGGCCCCAACGGATCGGGCAAGACCACGCTGCTCCAGCTTCTATCCGGCGCCATCCGGGCGGACGCCGGCGCGGTGAAGATCATGGGCCGCGACGTGATTTCCTGGGACCGGCGCGAGTTGGCCCGCCTGGTGGCCGTGGTTCCGCAGCGGTTCGATCTGGCCTTCCCGTTCACCGTGCAGGAAGTGGTTCTGCTCGGCCGGGTTCCCCACCGGGGGCCGCTGGCGCTGGATCGGGACGATGACCTCCGGGTTGCCCGGGAGGCCATGGAAGCCGTGGAGGTTGCGCATCTGGCCTCCCGCAGGATGCACGAGCTGTCCGGCGGCGAGTTCAAGCGGGCGGTGGTGGCCAAGGCTCTGGCCCAGCAGCCCCGCATCCTCCTGCTCGACGAGCCGGCCGCCCACCTGGACATCCGCCACCAGGTGTCCCTCTACCAATTGATCGAAGACATCCGCCGGCGCACCGGGTTTACGGTGGTCTCGGCCATGCACGATTTGAACCTGGCGGCGGCCTACTGCGATCGCGTAGCCCTGCTCTCGCAGCAGCGGGTCGCCCGGACCGGCAGCGTCGAGGAGGTAATGACTTATCGTCACCTGCGCGACGTCTTCGGGACCGACATCTACGTGGGGGTGAACGAGTTTACCGGTCACCGCCTGTTTACGCCCATGGCCAAGAAGCCGGAGGCGTAGTCATGAGCATTTCCGGTCTGCTGATAGTCCTGATTCTCGCCTCCGCCAGTCCGATGGAGCGGGTCGTGTTGAAACTGCCCGGCCGGGTAACCGCCGTGGTGCCCGCCGACGTGGACGGGAACGGAGCAATGGATCTGCTGGTGTTCTGGAACCAGGGGTTCCCGCCAACGACCCGACGCCGCGTGTCGGTTTTCCTCTCCGTTGATGGAAGGGTGTCTCCCCGGCCCGCTCAGGTGCAGTCGCTTCCGAAGCAGACGGTGGCCTTCGACGTGGGGGATGTCGACGCCGATCGGAGAGCCGATGTCCTGCTGCTTTGCGCGGACGGGGTGTGGATGCTGGGCGGGAACCCGGACGGCACCTTGTCGAAAAAGAGGCGCAAGGTTGTCGCGGTCATGACCGTTGCCGCCTTCCCCCACGAGGATCGCATTCCCCGCATCGCTCTGCTGGCAAGCCTGGACAACCAGGGCCGCCGGGGGCTCTTGGTGCCCACCGTGCCCATCGGTCCGCTGGCGTTGTATGAGCTTGACGAGAAGAAGGGATGGTTTCTCCGCAAGGTTCTCCGGGTTCCCGCCCGCATGAGCGTGCACACGTCCGCCGAGGATTTTCGGGCGGCGCGGGACTTCGGCGCGATATTTCAGATCACCTTTCCCCGCTGGTCGGTTGCCGACCAGAACGGAGACGGTATTCTGGACCTGCTTTTCTTCAGCCGGGACTCGGTGGCGGTGTTTTTGGCCCGTCCGGACGGCTCGTTCCCTTCCGATCCCGATCTCTATCGCGGATTCGGGCTGCTCAACCCGGACGAGCGGGTGAAACGCGGGGTGCTGGTGCGGGGTGAGGCCGGCGACGTCAACGGGGACGGGCGGGTCGACCTCTTCTTCAAGAAGACCATCGGGGGGATCAGCAACATGAAGACCGAGGCGCGTCTGTACCTGGCGCTGGCCGATGGAGACTATCCCCAAAAGCCCAGCTACTCGGTCAACCGGAAGGGTTACGGCGCTTCGGCGCGGCTTCTGGATGTGGACGGGGACGGGCGATCCGACCTGGTATGGCCGCATGTGGAGATAGGGCTGACCGACCTGATCCGCATGATGTTGGCCGGGAAACTCAGCCTCGTTTACGAAGTTTATTTCTCCAGGGACGCCAAGCTGCCCGCGGTCCCCAGCCTGGAGATTCCCTCGACGCTAGGCATCAACTTCCGATCCGCCCAGGAACTCACCGGCCCCTACCCCGTCTTCGGGGAAGATTTCAACGGGGACGGAAACCGCGACCTGGTTCTGGGCAGCGCGGGTGGGGGCTCCGGTAACGACCCCGATCGCCTGGAGATATACCCGGGGACGCGGGCTTGCAAGTTTGCCGACGACCCGGCCTGGCACATCGATCTTCCCGGCACCCGCTTCGTCGTTCCCTGGCGTATCCGGCCGAATGACCGCCCCGGGCTCCTGATCTACTTTTCCCTGGTCGAGAAACGCCGGGGCGACGTGTGGGTACTGCACAACGTGGGCAATTGGCAATAGGGACGGCCGTGCCGTCTACATGAAGAGCCGGACGCTGCCGAAGGTCTTCTTCCAGGGTAACTACCTAGATCAGGTGCCTGATCTGGGTGAGGCGCCTGGTGAGGGGGGAGCATTCGTGCGGGAGTGGGTGGAATACCGGCACAGCGTCCACGGCTAGCTTGTCGCGGCTCTCAGCAAATCATAGAGAGATCACCCATCTCAGCAGGGCAGGTCCGACAACCCGGGTCGCAAGCAGCTTGGGCCTATGGCTAATATGTTGCCTGTAATTGACAGATATTCAATGCAAAGGTTAATATATTGCAACTACCTCCTGTCTGCCGTATACTCAGGCCATGATTGCAGGATTTCCCACCCCCTTTCTCGGCAACCCCAATACGCCGAGTAAAATGGGCACCTTACCAGAGGCCAAAGAGTTTCCTTCACTCACCGTATCTGTGACACCGAGCACCAGTGATTCCCTTGCGCAGTCAACGGGTTAACCAGGATCTCAAGGGCACCGGTGGCGGATTGGGGTGATTGCAACAATGTTGACAATGCAGACTCCAGGTGAGATGGCCCAATTCCTCGCCGCGGGTGCCAAGGCGCTGCGGCTGATCGAGGGCTGGACGCGTGCGTCGCTGGCCGAGCGGGCCGGGGTGTCCGTCGCCTCGCTCAAACGGTTCGAGACTACGGGCAAGGCGTCGCTGGAGTTGGTCCTCAAGATCGCGCATGCCCTCGGACGGCTGGACGAGTTCGACAAGCTCCTAAAGCCGCCGCAGGCCCAGAGCCTGGCCGATCTTGAAAAGCAGACCATGCAACGCCTCCGCAAGCGGGGTAGCAGATGAGGAAGCTCGAGGTCCGCTTCACTCGTAGCCCAAAGAACGCTCTGCCCGTCGGTACGCTGGCTGATGATCGCGGCCGGGTGTACTTCGAGTACGCACCCGAATTCCTGACAACGGGGCTCAACCTCTCGCCTTTCCGGCTTCCGTTCGAGACAATGCTGTTCGAGCACTCCGACCGCGACTTCGGGCCGCTGCCGGGCCTGTTCGACGATTCGCTGCCCGACGGCTGGGGCCTTTTGCTCATGGACCGCTACTTCCGCAAGATCGGCCTTCGATTGGACACGGTCAGCCCGCTGGATAGGCTATCTTGGCTTGGCACGCGGACGATGGGGGCGCTGACCTACTTTCCTCCACAAGCGGGGGAAGATGTCGACGCGAGCGTGTTCGACCTGCACGACCTCGCCCGGCACTCACGGGAGATTCTCACCGGCCAGGCCGTGGATATTCTTCCGCAACTCCTGAAGGCCGGTGGCTCGCCGGGTGGCGCCCGGCCCAAGGTGCTGATTGGATACCAGCCAGCCACCGGCAAAGTCGTATCTGGTGAGGAAGACCTGCCCGAAGGATTCGAGCATTGGATCGTCAAGTTCGCCACCAAGCAAGATGCCGACGACGCCGGCCCCATCGAGTACGCCTACTCGCTGATGGCCCGATCCATCGGCATCGACATGCCGCCGACGCGGTTGTTCGAGACCGCCGAAGGGGACCGCTTCTTCGGCGTCAAGCGATTCGATCGGGACGGCAACCGGCGGTTTCACGTCCACACGTTCGGCAATCTCATCCAGGCCGACTTCCGCATCCCATCGAGCGATTATGGTGACCTGCTCAAGGTCGCGTCGATTCTGACCCGCAACCAACGTGACGTGCTACGGGCCTTCCGCCGCATGGTGTTCAACGTGCTGGTCCACAACCGCGACGACCACGTGAAGAACTTCGCGTTCATCCTGGATGACGCCACCGGAGATTGGTCCATTACGCCCGCATACGATCTATCGTTCACGGCCGGCCCTGGAGGCGAACACTCCATGACGCTGGCCGGCGAAGGCCGCAATCCCGGCCGAGAGCACATACTTCGCCTGGCAGAGCAGGCCGGCGTGTCCACGCGAGAGGCCAACAGAGTGATCGAGACGGTCCAGATCTGCGTCGATCGCTGGAGCGAATTCGCTGCTCAAGCCGGTGTATCCGGAGCAGGTGTCCGACTGGTCAGGGACTCGTTCTCTTCTCTGGGCAAAGTAAGCGGTTCGTCGGTGGAATGAATTACTGAAAGTGGGGGGGAACGCCGGCGTGCTGGAGGACGGGGAATGGGCACAAAACACTATGTGCTCGACCTCTGGGTCCATCGATGGCGTCAGGACTGTCGAGGCGATGTAATCATCGTCAGGTACGCTGACGACTGGGTGATGGGCTTTCAGTCAAGAATGCATTCACATCTTTGAACTTAAGCGACTTCGCTCTCCGCTTGGCAACCTCCTCCTTTGCCGCCTATTATCGCCAAGCGAACTCAAGAAACAAGTTTCATAGTCTACATGAAGAGCCGGAGGCAGAAGCCGAAGGTCTTCTTCCAGGAGTTGTTGAGGGAACCGCTGTAACCGAAGTCGAAGGCGAACTGCTGGGTGACGTAGCCGATGCCGGCGGCCCATAGTTGGTCGTCGTTGCCCGGCTGGGTCTGATCGTGTGCGTAGCCGGCTCGCAGGGTTAATTGGCCGATCAGCAGGTACTCGATGCCGAAGTGATAGGAATAGCCGGTTTCTTTCTCGCCGACCGGATCGGCCAAGTCTTTCGGTTTCTGGAAGTTGATGAACCAGTCGAAAGCGATCTCCAGGGTTCTGAAGGGCGAGTACATTACCGCCGCGGCCATGGAAACGGGGTGTTCCAGGTAGTCGGCCGTGTTGGTCAGGTTGTACCCCACCACGCCCAGGTTGAGCCCGAAGTCGGTCCGCAGCAGGATGCCCAGATCCACGGTCACGACATTGGTGGCGTCCTTTTTCTGGTTGCGATCGTAGTTGAGGTATTTGATGTCGGTGCCGATCAGCAGGTTTTGTGACAGCGGTAGGGAGAAGGCCAGATCGTAGCGGTTGCCCTGTTTGTCGTCCCCGCGCCGAACCCGCGTGTAGGCCAGGCCGGTGGCGAACTCGGCCAGTTGGTTGTCGATGACCGATGCGTGGAAGACGTGCTCGGTCGGGCCGTCCTCGCCCATCTCGGGTGTGAGCAGGTACTGAGCCTCGAACGAGTACCTTCTAAAGAGGCTCATGCCCGCCGGGTTGAGCATGATGGAGTCGTTGCCGGTTACGATGGCGCGGTGGGCCCCACCCATGCCCAGCGGCCGGGTCGCCATGAAGTCGTCGGCACTGGCGGGCAAGCCAACGGCGAGTAGTAGTAATACAGGTATTATTGGTTTCATCGGGTTCAACCTAGCAACCACAGGGGCGCAGTGTCAAGAATGCGCAATCAGATATCTGCGGCGTAGCCGGCTCCACGTCAGCATAAGGCCGACGAGGATGGCGGGAGCAGTTGAGTCGGCACCGCCGTCCGGTAAGCCGCCAGGACTGCTCGTGCCGCAACCGCAGCCGGTGGCTACGCCGCAATTTCGGTCCCGGCCGTCGCAGTCCTGGTCGATACCGTCGCCGCAGATGTCGATGGCTCCCGGGTGGATGTCGGCCCGGCTGTCATTGCAGTCGGTGCCGCCACAATTGATGTCCTGGTAGTCGTCGTTGTCGGCGTCGTTGCAGGAGGAACCGCACTGACCGTCCTGGCAGGTCTCGTTGGTGTCGCAGGTGTTGTCGCAGGCGCCGCAATTCAACTCGTCATTGGCCAGATCGACCTCGCAGCCGTCTCCGGGATCGCCGTCGCAGTCCCCCCAGTTGGCGTCGCAGGCTCCCATCACGCAGTTGCCGGCGACGCAGGTGGCGGTGGCGTGATCGAACCGGCAGGCGTTGTCGCAGGCGCCGCAATTCAACTCGTCATTGGCCAGATCGGACTCGCAGCCGTTTTCGGGATCTCCGTCGCAGTTGTCCCAACCGGCGTCGCAGGCGCCCATCACGCAGTTGCCGGCGACGCAGGCGGCGGTGGCGTGATCGAATTGGCAGGCGTTGTCGCAGGTGCCGCAGTGGTCGCCGTCCGTGTTTGTGTCCACGCAGAAGCCGTTGCAGTCGGTTTCTCCGGGGGCGCACTGGATTGTGCAGTCCACTCTTAGGCTGTAGGAGCCGAAGTCGTCGGCCTTGGCTCCCTCAACCACCACGTAGTAGGTGGTGCCGGCGGTGGCCGAAAATGTCGCGATCTCCGGCGGGTTGGAGCCCTGCTTTTGGAAGCGGTCGGAGACCACGATGGTGTGGTCGGGCCGGCAGGCACCGTTGCCGTCATCCTCGATAATGACCAGGGCCAGGTCGGGAGGCGTGCCGGCGTCGTCGACTCGCAGGGTGACGGCTACCTCGGCGTCGTTGTTCGTGATCGTGAAGGAGTAGACCTCCTCCCGGCCGAGCAGATGCCAGGAGAGACCCTGGTAAGCGCTTACGGTGTTCGTGCCGCCGGTGGTGTCCCCGGTGATGTCGTCGCCGCACAAAAGCGTAGATCCGGCGGTGCATTCTTCCGCTCGGCAGGCGACGGTGTAGTCGAAGGATCCCTGGGCATCGTTGCGGCCGTCCACCGAGATGTAGTAGGTCTCGCTCGCCTCGGCGTAGAAGGCCAGGTACTGGGTGCCGGTGGTCATCAAGGAGACGTCCAGGCAGGAGTTTTGGTTGCATATCCCCGCCACTCCGAAGCTCCTGAAGGCGAAGGCGTCGAGCTGCTCGCCTCCCATGTTGGTGGCGGTGAAGTCGATCACCCCGCTGGTCTGGGGGGTGATCGAGAAGACGTACTCCCGGGCACCCCAGAGGTCATTGTCCCAGGTGCAGTAATTGTTCAAGATGGCGCCGCCGCCGCCCGTATCCGCGTTGCCGGAGTCGCCGCACAGGATGGCGAGGTGGGCGTTGCAGGGAGGATCCGGGCAGGGGTTGTCTTGCCCGTCGCAGTCCTGGTCGATGCCGTCGCCGCAGATTTCCAAGGCGTCCGGGTTCCGATCCGGATCGCTGTCGTTGCAGTCGGTGCCGCAGGGGCAATCGGTGGGGTTGTGGCCGTCGAAGTCGTCGGAGTCGTTGTCCACGCAGTTCGAGCACTCGGTGCACTCGACCGTCAGGTCGAAATCGCCGTAGCCGCCGAGGTATCCGTCCACCACGATGAAGTAGTTGCCTGCCGGCAGCACGCCGATCAATTTCTCCGGTTGGCCTTCGATGCCTCCGTCGGAGCAGTCGTTCACCACGGCCGTATAGCAGTCCCCGCCGAGATCGGGCATCATGATCAGTGCTGCATCCCATCCGAAGAAAATGCTGTCGGGCCAAGGCTGGAGCGTGATGGACAGGTCCGCGCCGTGTTCCAGCGTGAGCAGATAATACATTTCGCGACCAGAGTAATCGTAGTCCAGACAAGCGTACCTAGTGATGTTGTTGGCGCCCGCGCTACTGTTTTCCGCCACGCTGTCCCCGCAGTGGATCGGCGTCGGGTTGGGGCAAGTCTGGGCATGAGTCGCGCGCGGGGCGACGACCGCGAGCAGACAAACTGCCGTAAACAGGTATCTCATCGCTTTCACCCTTCCCGTCAGATTCTTCATTTATGGGTTAAACTATCTCGATGGACGGAAAAAAGTCAATCTTTACCCTGTGTTGGTCTCAGGCCGGCGCGGCGCGGCAACTTGGCGATGGCGTGGGCGGGAGAATGCGGCCAGGCTGAGCCGCTATATCTTCATTTTCTTCCACTTTCCGCCGCGGAAGCGGCCGTACATGGTGAGGCCCAGTATGCAGATGTACACGGTTGCGCCGGCCCAGGCTCCGTAGACTCCCCAGCCGACCAGCTTGCCCAGGATGAAGATGCTGGGCACGAAGAGGAACCAGGACAGGAACAGGGAGATCCACATGGGCCAGCGAGTGTCCCCGGCGCCGCGGATGGCCCCGCTGGAGACCGTACCCAGCGCGTCGAAGATCTGGAAAACCACCACGAAGAAGAACAGATTGGCGGCCATTTCCTGTACTGCCGGGTCTCGATTGAACAGGTAGGCGATCGGGTAGCGCAGCAGCACGAAGAGCAGGCTCAGAGATCCCATGATCAGCATGGCGATCTTGATGGCCGACTTGGCGCTGCGCTCGGCCGAGGCCGGGTCGCCCGCACCCAGGTACTGGCCCACCAGGGTCAAGGCGGCCACCGACAGGGCCACTCCCGGCAAGAACGACAGGTGCGCCAGCTGCCTCACGATCTGGTGGCCGGCCAGTTGGGTTTCCCCCAGCGTGGCGACGAACATGGTGAACACGGTGAACCCGCCCATCTCCAGGATCCACCACAGGCCGATGGGCACTCCCACCCTCAGCCAGCGCACGAACAGATCCCGGATGGGCGGATAAAACTTCCGGGTGGCGAATTGGTTGCCGATCTTTTTCCCCAACAGCAGGTGGAGGTAGATACCCGAGGCGATTCCCTGGCTGAGCACCGTGCCCAACGCGGCACCCTGCACCCCCAGGGCCGGCAAGCCCAGCCGGCCGAACACCAGCAGGTAGGTGAACCCGATGTTCAAAGCGTTGGCGAACAGGGTGATCTTCATGGGTGTCTTGGTGTCGCCGATGCCGCGCAGGAATCCCACCACGCAGAAGTTGCAGAACACGAAGACGGAGCCGGCCAGGCACACCTGCATGTACTGGCAGGCGTACCCGGTGATTTCGATCGAAGAGCCGATGGCCTGTACCAGCGGGCGTATGTTGGGAATGATCAGTATAAAAACCACGCCCAGAGAAAACAGCCCGAAGTAAAAGGCTTGCCAGACCACCGGGCCGCAATCTCTGGGTTTCTTCGCTCCGAAGAGCTGGGCCACGAAGGTGTTGGTTGCGGTGATGGTGCCGTTGAAAAACGACATGAGCGTCCAGGCAAGCACCGCTCCCAACCCCACCGCCCCCTGCTGAGCCGTACCCATGAACCCCATGTACAGGGTGTCCACCACTCCCATCAGCGATATGGAGGCCATGGTGATAACCACCGGGTAGGCCAGCTGCCAGACTTCCTTGATCCCCCCTTTGACCGGACCGCTCACCGGCGGAAAGCCCGTTTCGATGCTCTCGCGGTCTGCGTGGGTGTCGACGGGCGGCTGCATGCACCCGGCATCATAACAACGCAGTAGCACCGGTCCATTAAATTCGATATGGTTTGCCCGGACCAGAGGAGGTAACACCATGTTCAAGAGGATTCCCGGATGGATAATTGTCTTTGGTTGCCTGCTGACCGGCTGTGCGGCGACCCGCGGGTTCGAGTATCCGCCCGCGCGCAAAGCCGATGTCGTGGACGACTACCATGGCACCAAGGTGGCCGATCCCTATCGTTGGCTGGAAGATGCCCAGTCCGCGGAAACCGTAGCCTGGGTAAAGGCGCAGAATGATCTCACCCGCAGGTACGTCCGCTCGCCGTTGCGCGAGAAGATCAACAAGCGGCTGACCGAGATCTGGAACTACCCCAGGTACTCGATTCCCCGCAAGGAAGGCGGGCGATATTTCTTCGAGAAGAACGACGGTCTTCAGAACCAGAGTGTTTACTACGTTCAGGACAGCCTGGATGCCGAGCCCCGGGCCATCTTGGATCCCAACAAGTTCTCGGAGGACGGGACCTCGGCGATAGCCGGTGTGAGGATCAGCAAGGATGGCAAGTTGATGGCCTACCTGCTTTCCCACCGGGGCAGCGATTGGCAGGAGCTGAAGATCAGAAAGATCGACACCGGCGAGGACTACCCGGAGGTGCTCAGGCATTGCCGGTTCGCCGGCATTGCCTGGAAACCCGACGGCTCGGGATTCTTTTACAACCGTTTCCCCGATCCCGAAACGGTTTCCGAGGAAGACCGCAACGCCTACAACCGGGTCTACTGGCACACGCTGGGCACGCCCCAGCGCCGGGACCGGCTGGTCTATGAGCGCAAGGACGACCGGGAACTGAGGTTACACCCCATCATCACCGAGGACGGAAAACACCTACTGCTCTATGTCAGCCGCGGCTCCGATCCGAAGAAACGCATCTACTACCGGGAGGTGGAAAGCGACGGGGACTTCGTCCGTCTGCTGGACAAGGCCGATGCCATGTACCAACCCATCGGGACCGTGGGGTCCACATTCTACTTTCACACGGATCTCGACGCGCCCAAGGGCCGAATCATCGCCATCGACATAAATAAACCCGATAGGAAGAACTGGAAAGAGATTATAGGCCAGCGGGAAGACACCATTGCCCGCGTGAAACTGGTGAGCAACCATCTAGCAGTCGCCACCATGAAGGACGCCCGCCACGTGCTGAACATATACGACCTGGAGGGGAAGTTTGTGCGCGGCATCGAGTTGCCCGGGATCGGGTCGGTGTACGGGCTTGTCGGCAAGCAGGACGACACCGAGATGTTCTTCGGCTATGTGTCCTTTCTCCAGCCGGAAAGCATCTTTCGCTACGACTTCAAGGCCGACAAGGTGGAACTCTTCCGGGGGCCGGAGATCAAGATCGACCTGAGCGAATACGAGACCAAACAAATCTTTTACCAGTCGAAAGACGGCACCCGGGTGCCCATGTTCATAGTGTACCGGCAGGGCATCCGGCTCGACGGCACCAACCCGACGCTGCTGTATGGTTACGGTGGCTTCAAAATCAGCCGGACCCCGTTCTTCTCCATCCCTCGCATCGTCTGGCTGGAGAACGGCGGTGTCTTTGCTCTGGCAAACATACGTGGTGGCGGCGAATACGGCGAGGAGTGGCATCAGGCCGGGACGCTCGGCAACAAGCAGAACGTCTTCGATGACTTCATCAAGGCAGGCGAGTGGCTGATCGAAAACAAGTATACCAGCACCAAGCGCCTCGCTATTCTGGGCGGCAGCAACGGCGGTCTTTTGACCGCCGCCTGCATGCTCCAGCGTCCCGACCTGTTCGGCGCGGTGATCTCCAGCGTGCCGGTGACCGATATGCTCCGTTACCACCGGTTCTCGGTGGGCCGTTACTGGGTCTCGGACTACGGCAACGCCGAGAAGGATCCCGAGCACTTCAAATTTCTCTACGCTTACTCTCCCGTACACAACGTGAAAGCAGCCGTTTACCCACCCACCTTGATAGCCACCGCCGACACCGACGACCGGGTGGTCCCCCTGCACGGCAAGAAGTTCACCGCCGTCTTGCAGGCCAAGAACCAGGGTGAAAATCCCATCCTGCTCCGCGTGGAAACCAAAGCCGGTCACGGCCGCGGCAAGCCCACCGCCAAGCGCATCGAGACGAATGCGGATATCTATACCTTCTTGTTCAAGACGTTCAAAATGACAGTGGCGGGGAAATAAGCGCCTACACTCATCAAGTGCCTACCATAGGATCTCACCGACCAGCTCTTCGATTTTTTCGATGAGTTGGTCGAAGCCCTGCTGCTTGGAAACGTAACCGTCGGCGCCGGCGGCTTCGGCCAGTTTGGCCAGTTCGTCGGAGTCCTTGCTGGAGAAGAGCACGATGGGTATATCGGCGGTGTCGTACTTGGTCTTGAGGATCTTGCAGATCTCGTCGCCGCGGATTTCGGGCATGTTGACGTCGGTCAGGATGATGTCCGGTTGGAATTCACGAAGAACCTGGTCGAAGTTAAGGAGGTTTTCGGCTACCCGCACGACGTGCCCGGTGTCCACCAGGGCGGCCCGGATCATTTCCCGGGTGATCTCGCTGTCGTCTATGAAGATGATCCTCCGGACGTGATGTCCCGCGCGGCGGGATTCGGGTGGCTGGGCGGACGCGGCGGCGACCTTGTCGAGGTGCGCGCGGAGGGCGGCGACGATTCCCTCGGTCATGCCCTTGGTGGAGCTACCCTCGGTCCAGCGGTCCAGGAGCGGCCCGACCGCGTTGAGACCGCGGCGGAGAGATGCGGCCAGCTTGTGCGATCGGGGAGACCTCAGGGTTTCGATCAGCACGGTGAACAGGCCGGCCAAGTCCGGGAAGTCCAGGAGCTGGGTTTCACCCTCCATGGCGGTGAACTCGTCCTCGATACCGGCAATGGTTTTCGGGATGCCGGGGCTGGATGGATCCTTGAGACTTTTCACCAACTCCAGGCATTTTCCCACGCGGTGGTTGCAGGTCTTTTTAAACTTCTCGCGGTATTCCGCCAATTCTTTCTTGTCTGCTGTCATTGAAAATATTCCCAAGTGCCCGTATCAAGACCCTTCGGGATTGACACTCCTCAACGTTGCCTGCGGTCCATAACCAGCTCCAGGGATTTGAGGAGTTGGTTGAGCAACACCGGCTTCTTGATGAACAGATCGGCCCCGGCCGTATAAACCTCTTCACAGATTTCCTGGCTGCCCTGGCTGACCACGATCACTGCCAGGGAGCTATATTTCTTTTCCTTGCGGATCAACCGGATGAGCTCCGCGCCGTCCATGACCGGCATGTAGTAATCGATGATGGCCATGTCGAACGAAGCTTCCTGGATGTGCTCCCAGGCAGCGTTGCCGTCCTCGGCCTCGACCAGTTCCAGCATCCGCTGGCCCTTCAGCCTGCCGCGGTGAAACTTCTGCACGGCGTAGCGGAACATCTCCCGCACAGTGGGACTGTCGTCGGCCAGGAGGACCCGGAAGGGCGGCGCGGGTTCCCTGGCCGCTGCTTTTGGTGATGGGGGATTTTCTATCTGTCCCAACAGGTGCTTCCACTCGGCCGCTGCTTTTTCCGAAGAGAAGATGAGGGCGATACCGACTCCGGCCGGTTCTTTGTCCGTCGCTTCTGTTTCGGTTCTGCGCCAGCGGACCTCGCCCCGGGCCCGGATTGGTTCAAGGAGCCCCGGGAAGGAGATGTCGAAGGTCGACTTTTCACCGATTTCGAAGGACTTGGTGGTGGCCACGAAGATGCCGCTGTCTCTCATGTCGTGGGTGTAGTCGGCGAGAAAATCCTCCGCGGTGGGGTAGTCGATCTTGAGAATCACCTCAGCCCCGGAGTGGGTTCTGCGTTCCTTTTCCGAAGAGTCGTCCGGCATATGCTGCTTTCCTCCCCTGAACATCGTCTCACCCCGAGAATATGACGCCCGGTCGTGTTCAGTCAAATCCGTCAGGGTTTACCGCCGGCGCTTTTTTTGATGCGATCTCCCACCAGGCGCCAGAAGGCCTCAACGAAAGTCCGGGCGCGCTGGTCTTTCTGGAACCATTCGGCCACGTAATTGGGTACCTGGGCGCCTTCCCGTTCCAGGTAGATCGAATCGGGTTCCCAGGGGAGGTTCTTCTCCGGGTGGAACTGGACGCCCAGGACGTTGGTGAACTTCTGGTGACGAATCGCCTCGATGATCTTGCCGTCTGGTGAGGTGGCCAGCACCACCAGCCCCGATCCCAGCTTCTCGATTCCCTGGTGGTGGAGGCTGATGACCTTGACCGGTTTTCCGTCGGGAGCCAGGGCCTTGGCCAGCTCCGAGCGACCCTTGAAGCGCACCGGGTGGATCACCGCCCGGCCGACACCCAGGGCCGGGTTCAGAGGCTGGGAAAAGCTGCGGTGCTTATTCATAGCCGGCAGCCGCATGCCGGCCTCGAGGGTCTTGATCTTGTAGACCTCGGAGGGGATGTCCTGGATCAAGCTTCCCCCGGTGGCCACGTTCATGGATTGCAGGCCCAGGCACAGGCCTAAAACAACATAGTCGGGGCGATCCAGGAGGAACGGCTTGAACTTTTTGTTTCTGCCGCTTCCGAGCAAGTGAAACAGAAACGAGATCTCGAACAGGTGGCGCGGGGGATCCTCGATGGCGGTGGTGATCAGCGTCTTTTCACCGTAGAGAACCGGGGGAATGTCCGGACCGCCGGTGAAGATGACGGCGTTTGAGGCGTTGAAGAGATCTTGAAAGGTCGAGGAGCAGTCGTTCTTCCGGTAGACGGACTTGACCTCCAGCTTGCAGGCGATCTCCTTCAGCTCCATCCAGTTCTTTTCCTGCTCGGCGATGTAGCTCCGCGCGTCTGCGTAATTCTCCCACTCGTTCTGGTGGTAAATTCCCACCAGGCGCAGATTGGGCACCTCCAGCAAGCCCCGCTCGACCAGCTTGGCGATATTGCGCAGCTCGTCGGCCCGCGGGTGAGTGATCAGAACGGTTACGGAATTGTCGGCCGCCAGCAGGGGCGCCGGCAACGCCAGCAGGAGGATCAGTAGCCAACTAGTCATATTGCCAATCGGTGATTTCATCTCTGCTTACCTCGTTGAAATTCGCGTCCATCTGGATCACGTACCCCGTGCTTCCCATGTAGCTGGGCGCATCCACCAGCACCACATGTGTGTTTCCAGCCGGGGGATTGAGAAAGATTAGATACTCGTCGTCCCAGTTGTGGTGCGAGCCCACGTACACCAGGCGGAACCGGTCATGGATCGCTTGCTCGTCAAAATTGCTCAGTTGTACCCGCGCACTGGTCAGGAACAGGCACGCGGTCTCGCCTACCATCCGACACCCGACGCCTCCGCGCATGTCCAGGTTAACCCGGTGCCCGGACGCCGTCGTGGCCGTGTAGACGCCGAGCCCGGGAAGCTCGCAGGGCCCGAAGGTTTGGATCTCGGTCCTGAAATCTACTCCGGCGCCGATGTACAGCTTGGCGTGGATCACAAGTGACGGGTCGGTAACGTCGATGGTCACTTCTTCGGGCCAGTTGCCCGTCTTCGGCCTGATGAGGATGAAGACCTCCAGGTTGTAGGACTCACCCGAGAACGCGTAGCTCTTTCTGCAGGTGTAGTGCCACTGCCCGTCCCCCCAGTTCTGGTACTCGGCCTGGCATTCCATCGGAGATTGCACCGGCTGGAGCTGGTTTTGCCCGGGCCCGAAGATGACTCCGTCGACCAGCTCGGACCGGTAGAATCCTTCCTGGCGGGGCAGGACGTAGTGACCGGGGATCAGATCGATCCTGCCGATCATGTCCAGCTCCTGTCGCCAGGTCCTTCCCTCACAGAAGCCGAAGCACAGGCTGGTGTCGTCGGGCACGGTGAGTAGAAAGCTCTGCGCGGGATCGTAATCGGGGCGGGTGTCAACATCGCTCGGATCACCACCGTCTGCGGCGTCTGCGTCGGGGTCTCCGGCGTCGGGTTGTCCATTGCCGTGGGAGCACGCAGACAAGCAGGCCAGCAGGATGAATGGAAGGATGGGTTTCATATCCGCCTCATTAGGAAAGACACTTCTTGATCAGCTCGTCGTCGGCCGGGCAGGGGAGGGTGATGCAGAGCCGCGGTTCTTTGTCCATGGCGGCTTTTACGGCCCACAGGGCTCCTTCGTTTCTGGCCCAGGCGCGGCGGGCGATGCCGTTGTTGACGTCCCAGTGCAGCATCCGCTGGATGTTCGTGTCGGTTTTTTCGGTGCCGTCCAGGACCATCCCGAACCCGCCGTTGATCACCTCGCCCCAGCCGACGCCGCCCCCGTTGTGCAGGCTTACCCAGGTGGCCCCGCGGAAGGAGTCGCCCACCATGTTGTGGACGGCCATGTCGGCGCAGAGTTGGCTGCCGTCTTTGATGTTGGCGGTTTCCCGGTAGGGGGAATCGGTTCCGCCGGTGTCGTGGTGGTCCCGGCCCAGAACCACCGGCGCGGCGATGCGACCGTCGCGGATGGCCTGGTTGAAAGCCTGGGCGATGCGGATGCGGCCGGGCTCGTTGGAGTATAGGATGCGGGCCTGGGAGCCGACCACCATATTGTGCTCCTTGGCGGAGCGGATCCAGCGCAGGTTGTCCAGCAACTGCTGGCGGATCTGTTCGGGCGCTGCCTGGGCCATCTCCTCGATGACTAAAGCCGCGATTTCGTCGGTGGTCTCCAGATCCTTGGGGTTTCCGCTGGTGCACACCCAGCGGAAGGGGCCGAAGCCGTAGTCGAAGCAGATGGGCCCCAGGATGTCCTCGACGTAGGATGGATACAAGAAGGAGCCGTCCGGTTCGGTAACGTTTGCTCCCGCCCGCGAAGCCTCGAGCAGGAAGGCGTTGCCGTAGTCCCAAAACGACGTGCCCCGCTTATGCATTGCGTTTATGGCCTCAACCTGTCTGCGTAGCGAGGCTTGTACTCGCTGCTTGAAGCCGGCGGGATCCGTTCGCAGCATCTCCCGCGACTTTTCAAGAGTGAGGCCCGCGGGGTAGTAGCCGCCGCTGTATGGAATGTGCAGGGAGGTCTGGTCGGAGCCCAACTCCACCTCCACGCCGGCCTTCACCAGCTTTTCCCAGAGGTCCACGATGTTTCCCTGGTAGGCGATCGACAGGGGTTGCTTCTCCCCCCGGGCGCGATCCATGCGCTTGAGCAGCTTGTCCAGGTCGGTTTCCACCTCCATTACCCAGCCCTGATCGTGGCGCTTCTTGACCGCCAGGGGATCGATCTCGGCGATCACCCCGATGGCCCCGGCGATGGCCGCGGCCTTGGCCTGGGCCCCGCTCATTCCGCCCAGTCCCGACGAGACGAAGACTTTGCCGGACAGGTCGCCGGCGCCGAGATAACGGCGTCCGGCGTTGAGGAGGGTGATGGCGGTGCCGTGGACGATGCCCTGGGGGCCGATGTACATGAACGAGCCCGCGGTCATCTGCCCGTAGGAGGTCACCCCCAGTGCGGCCAGGCGGTCGTAGTCGCCGGGGGAGGAGTGGTTGGGCACGACCATCCCGCAGGTGAGCACGAGTCTGGGGGCGTCCGGGTGGGAGGGGAATAGGCCCAGGGGATGGCCGGAGTATAGGACCAGGGTCTGATCCTCGCTCATCTCGGACAGGTACCGCATGCACAGCAGGTACTGGGCCCAGTTCTGAAAGACCGTGCCGTTTCCGCCGTAGGTGATCAGCTCATGGGGATGCTGGGCCACGACCGGGTTCAGGTTGTTCTGGATCATGAGCATGATGGCGGCGGCCGGCTTGCAGCGGGCGGGGTAGTCCCCGATGGGCCGTGCGTGCATGGGGTAGGCGGGCCGGAACCGGTACATGTAGATACGCCCGCGGGTCTTCAACTCCAGGGCGAACTCGGGGGCGAGCACCCGGTGGTGCTTTTCGGGGAAGTAGCGTAGCGCGTTTTTCAGCGCCAGCTCCTTTTCGGATCCCGTGAGCACCTCCCCTCGGTGCGGGGCCCGGCTTATCCCTGGATCTTCTTCCGGCGCGGGCGGCAGCTCGCCGGGGATTCCCGCCCGGATCTGTTCTTCGAACGACAAAGTCATAGCGGTCCTCCTTCTGGTAGGAAGAGGAAATCTCCGCGCGCTAAAGAAGTCAAGCCCGTGCTTGACTTCGGGCGCGGTTTCTCCAAAGATCAAGAATGAAGAGAGCTGGCCGCAGGAGAAATTCGAAGAGAGTCGAGGTAAGCAGGCCGCCGATGACCACTGTGACCACCGGGTAGAGGATTTCCCGGTCGGTTTCGCCGGCGGAAAGCAAAAGAGGTAGCAGGCCGGCAGCTTCTCGGTGCGCATCAGGTGCAGGTAGTGGGCCACCAGGAAGATCCCGTTGCGCGGCGGCGATGCCGGTCAGCGAGAAGCCCGCAGGAGCGACTTCTAGCGCCTCGCCGAAAGGCGGCTCGGCACAAGGCAATATCTGCAGCGGGTGTCCAGAAAGAAAGGTTGTTCATTGTAACGGGAAACCATGATGTAGCCCGTAGCGAAATCGTGGATGATTTGGCAAAAATAGACTACGAGTTGATTCTTCAAGTCCAAAGAGGTGCTATATGAGGCTTTCGGCACGCATGATCTTCCTGGTGCTGGTTTTTTCCCTGTCGGCGTGCTGGGGCCCTGTCCGGGCGGTCAAGAACGGCGGCGCGAACCAGGACAACCCGGAGTTGGCTGTCTTGTTTCAGGACGATCAGCAAGCCCGAAAAAACTTTTCGAGTATGACTAAAGAGGCGCTAAAAAAGATGGCCGAGGACGACCGAGCGCGGCGCGAGCGTGTCCTGGAGCTTTACCAGGGCAACGTCCTGAGCACCGGGGAGGACTTCTACCGGGCGGCCATGGTGCTTCAGCACGGGGAAAACCCCGAGGATTTCATCCTGGCGCACGAGCTGTCGGTGGCGGCTGTGCTGTTGGGTTGCAAGAAGGCTGCCTGGCTGGCTGCGGCGACAGAAGACCGGTTCTTGACCAATATCGGCCGCAAGCAGAGGTTCGGCACCCAATTCAACCGCCCGAATTCAAAATGGCGGTTGAAGCCAATACAGCCCGGGGTGACGGACCAGCTGCGTCGCGCGATGGGGTGTCCCTCGCTGGACGAAGCACGCAAGCAGGAAGCCTGGCTGAACGAAAATTTTTGATCGGCGTGCTGGCTTCAGTTTCTGGATGCGGCGTCGATGAAATAATTTCCTCGTGGTCCTCTCGCAAGTGTGCGTTTTTGTGCCGTCCGATACCGTCCGTTTCATCGGACGGCACAAAACCGCACACTTGTGAAACGGACGGTACAAGTGTCCCTTTTTACACGGGAGACGCGTTTTGCCGCGTTTTTTAGCGGCCCTATCCCTTCAGGGGTGCTGCACCTGTGGTGTTGGGATCGACCGGAAATTTGCTGGGAGATTTTGGTTGAAACAGCCCTGACGGTGGAATACGTGCGTCACCCCAGTGGTTGAAACGGAGTGGTTGATATATCATTCTGATGTGTTTTTATGCATGAGAGCGACCATCGAGCCGCCAAAAGGGTGCTGCCCGTAACCATGACGGCAGTAATGGAGGGTGGAAGATGGAAATGAAGACAGCAATAATGACTTGTTGTGCGGTTCTCTCGTTCCTAAGCACTCCAGCTTATGGGGAAACTAGGCCTATCGACTTTCCCCTGGCAACTCAATACTTCAACGAAGCACAAAAGACCTGCAAGCGTGATAATGGTAGACTCTGGGGTGTTTCTTTGTGTGGGCCCATTCTTTTGGCAGATCGCAACAGTAGATTCGTAGTTGCCAACCGACCAGACAAGGAAGGCATCCTTACAAAAAAGGGAGGAATGTACTTGGGTTTTATGCCTTCCTCCGTCAACATCGCAAACACATCATGCATTTGGGCCGGTGTGAAATGGACTATGTTGATATGGCCTCTTCCCGATGATCCCTTTGAGAGACGCAATCTGATGCTACACGAGATGTGGCATTCGATTCAAGAAGAACTGGGTTTTCCTGCTACTAATCCATCCAATGATCACCTCGACACCCTGGAAGGTCGTCTATGGCTTCAGTTAGAATGGTGTGCATTACGACGTGCACTGGAAACACAAAGTGAAGACCAAGGACGAGTTGTCCTAGACGCATTGATATTTCGAAACTATCGTCGCCGGTTGTTCCCAAAGGCAATTGTTCAGGAGCGCGCGTTGGAGATGCATGAAGGCCTTGCTGAATATACCGGACTTTGTCTTAGTGGACGATCTCCTGGTGAGACTAATGAGCACCTCTTCAAAAAAATCGATAATGGGGTTCGAAAGCCGAGTTTAGTTCGGTCGTTCGCTTACGTCAGCGGACCTATCTACGGGACTATACTGGATCGTATGGATTCCAATTGGCGCAAGGGCATTGACGGAGAAAAAGATCTGGGACGCCTTTTGCAAAAAGCTTATTCACTCAGAATGCCCAAAGAACTGGAGAGAGCGGCTGAACAGCGCGCAAAGAAATATGGAAAGGATACCATTTTAGCTCAGGAGACTACTCGACGGAAGAAAATTCAAGAGACAGTGTCCCTGTATCGGTCCAAGTTGGTAGATGGTCCGGTTTTAATTCTCCCTAACTACAAAATGAATGTTTCCTTCAACCCCAATGAATTGCAACCTCTCGGTGAGTTGGGAACTATTTACCCAACTGCTCGAGTTGTCGCTCAGCGGGGAACACTCGAGGTGAAGAAGGGATTACTGATAGTCAAAGATTGGTCCAAGGCAATTGTTGCAGCTCCTTCCAACCTTACTTCAATACCCTTACGGGGTGATGGCTGGATTTTAAACCTGGCAGATGGGTTTCAACTTAAGGCGGCGAACCGTCTTGGTGACTATATTCTCGTCGAGAAGAAATAAATCCGACTGTGCGTTCCTGTCGAGAAAATGGGAAGTTATTCTTGCGCTGGTTCTTAGAGCGCTTCAGCGGGGCGGAAGGCACCAGACGCTTCGCTGGTACGGTTTACACTTTTATCGGGCTGTGCCCCCTCTTGCTTTCCAGCCCAGCAGATAACGGGCGATCAGGAAGAGGAGCAGGATCGGGAGAGTGACCAGAACCACACAGGCGCTGTGTTCCCAAAAGGAACCGGCATGGTGTTCGGTCGCCCCGTTGAGCGCCGGCACGATCAACGTGATCAGGAAGTACCAGAAGAGGGGTGCGAACGCGCCGGTAAACCGTCTTGATCTCACCCCTGTCCCTGTATGCCGGTATTGGGGTCTTTTCTCACAGCGTGGCTCCGCCGCAACCCAATGACCCGCGCAGTACTCAGAAAATCTTCGCGGGCCGCGGAGATTTTCGGGGTCAGTAGTACGGGTTGCATCGGGATACATGCCGCCTCCGGATGACCAGCCGTTGTAGAGAAAAGAAGAACAGACACAGAAAGGAAAAATAGACGGCGATGCCTTCGATCCGGTGAAACTGCTCGGCGGTTAGCCCTTCTGGCAAAATTCCGGCCATGTGCAACTTGATGGCGATCAGTATCCTGACGGCGTTGACCAGAACGGTGAAGAGGTACGCTGTGGCCGCGCATCCGACGAACACAAGCGCCTTTTTGCCGGCACTCGCCACTTCCCGGGAAAGAGCGAAGATGGACATGCACAACACGATGATGAGGAAATTGAGGCCCGCACAAGACGGTGCGATTATGTAAAACAAGTTCTTGCTCACGAACCCGGTGTTGGCCTCGGCAACGAAGTCTGTGCCCGTGAGAACCGCGACCACCGAAGCCGTGGGCCGCAGTATCCAGGCGAGTTCGTCGGCGGTTGCCGTGCTGTAGTGGCGCTTGAGGACATAGGCCATGAGGAGGGCAAGTACACACACGCCGGCATCGTACCGGGAGAATCGTCTCTCGATGGGCCTGTTGACTGATGGTGGCTGGCGGGTAGACGGCATGGTATCCAGGCTCCAGTGGATAGGTCAGGCTCGCCGGCTATTGGATGTACGGCGGGTACGCGCGAGCCATGCAGCAGCCAGCAAGAGTGCGCAGAGAACCAGAAGGAGCGCGAGTTCGGGTTCGGGGCCGGAGGTCACGGGCTGGCCGACCGCCAGGTTGCCGACACCTCGAGGCAGCGGCAATGGCTGCTTCACGTTTTTTGCGGGTGTATTTCCGTTGCGGACGACTTCACAGACGGCGACGAATGAGGTGTACTTCGTCAGGAGGTTGTAGGTGAGTCCCAAGGAGGTGATTTCGGCCTTTTCATCCTCGGTTTCCGCACCGCGGCTGAAATCGGAGAGTTTGGCAATCCTGGTCCGGGCCCACAGGTAGCGAATCGCCCGGTTGGATTCGGATGGCGCTGTCCGGGAAACGTCGAAGCTCCGGGTGTAGTGGCCGCTTCCAGAAACCCCGGACACAATGATCGTTCCCTCCGATTTTCCCGCCCACTTCCCGTGTATGATGATCGGACGCTGCGCCAACACGTCCGGCACGGACACCGGCTCGACATCGAACACTTTGAACTTGTCGTATTGAACTTTGATGTCGGTCAGGACCGGCGACTGGATGTACTGTCGGAAACGGCTGGCTGCCTCGGGGGCTTCGACGGGCGTTGTCACCACGAATGGTTCTCCCATCCCGGCCTTGGCCACGCCCTCGATAAGAAAGCGGTTGACGCTGCTGCCGATGCCAAAGGCGAACACGTTAGCTTCGCCCAGGTGCGCCTGGATGTATTGAAAGACTTTCTTCTCCGCGTTGATATATCCGTCGGTCACAACCACGAAGTTACGCGACAGGCCCTCCTCGTGGGGCAGGGCCATGGCCCGTCTCAACGCGCTCTGCAACTCGGTGCCCCCGCCACCTCTCTGCCTGTTGATGAAGTCGATTGCGCTGGAGATGTTTCCCGACGTAGCTGGAAGCGAACGCGGCGACAATATGTGCGATCCACCGGCGAACAAGACCACGTTGAACATGTCTCGAGGATTGAGGTGGTCGATGAGATCACGCAGCAGCTCTTTTGCGGTGTTCAGCGGAAAACCGTTCATCGAGCCAGACACGTCCACCACGAAGACATACTCTCGGAGAGGTATGATCTTGGGGGTTATAGACCTTGGGGGTTGAACCATGAGCAGAAAGAAGTTCTCCACCGACCCCCGCTGGAGCAAGAGTCCCGACTCTATCTGGTCGCCCGCAAGCCGGTATTTCAAGATGAAATCCCGGTTTCCAGCGCCATCAACAGATTCGGCCAGACTGAACTTCAACCGGGACTCGTTTTCCCAGTTGGCCTGGATCTCATGGGAGGGGCAGGCTAATTCTTTCAGGGGTATCCCGGTGGAGAGCGTTCCGTGGATGGTGAAGGCGTATCGGGGTGATTCGCCTTTCTTGAGATAGGGGCTCTTGACCCACATGTCGGTCTGGGGTGCAGTAGCCTCGGGTTGACTGGAATAGCGCGGACCCACCACGGTCGGGTAGACGAATTCATAGGTACCTTCGGTGGGTACCAGCAGTTCCGTGTAGCGAAGCTCGACCCGAATACGATCACCGGGCATGACGTTGGCCACATGCATGCTGAACACGTTGGGACGCTGCTGCTCGAGCAGCGAGGCGCTCTGGCCTGCTTGTTTCGCCTTTTCGAACTCACGCCTGGCCTGAGCGCGTTCCCTGATCTCGGCCTTGATCACCAGTTCGCCAATGATCATGGTCATGCCGTGCACGGCTGCACGCGTTGAGGCTGGAAACACATAGTTGGCATTGATCGGTCGGGACCCCTCGTTCGTGTAGGTCTGTTTGACGGTGACTTCGGCGATGACCCCGGAGATGGTCACTTCCACGTGGGTATCCTTCAAGGGAAACTGATCGATTCCCGGATCGCCGTTGTCGATGAAAAAATAGGGTGACAGGGTTTTATTCTCGAATGGCTCCGCAGAAAACGCAGGCGGACTGAACACCGCCAGGAAAAAACCAGTTAAGCACGTCACCAAGCGCAGACATTTACCCATCATGATCGCCTCCTTTGGCTCAAGGCCTTTGCTACAGCAAATTCGATGCCACCGGCGCCTCCGGCCGGCCGGCCATTATTGCCCCGTCGAAACAAGGGCTTGCGGCCGGGGCCATGCCGGAGTGACCGAGCAGGAACGCCAGGTGGGTCTACCCATAGACGCTTGTGTCCAATCACGGACACGCGTGGTTCGGCGTCAATGCTCCAGATTTTTCTTTGGGTCCACTGGCATCCTGGTTAGAATCCGGATGGCAGCGCAACCGAGTTGATTCTTCAAGTCCAAAGAGGTGCTATATGAGGCTTTCGGTACGCATGATGCACCTTCAGACTCAGACAATCGTGCAACGAATTTGGGATGGAGGAATGCTCAACAGGTGAGTTCAGCAGCGCTTCGATTTCGGAGTCGGGCGGCTGCTTCTGTCCCGGCTGGTTTCGGCCGGCTTCAGGGGGGCAAGAGGCCCTCGAGCACCTGCTCGGAGACCGCTCCCACCTGCCGGGAAGTCTCCCGGCCGTTCTTGAAAACGATCAGGGTAGGGATGCCCTGGACTCCGAAGCGGTTCTGCGTGGCGGGGCTCTCATCGGTGTTGAGCTTGGCCACTAGAACCTGGCCGGCCTTCTTCCCAGCGAAGCTCTCCAGCGTGGGCCCCATCATCCGACAGGGTCCGCACCAGGGCGCCCAGAAGTCCACCAGCACCGGCAGGGGAGACTTCCGCACGAGATCGTCGAAGGTCTGGTCGGTTACCTCGATGGGGCGATTGGGCGGGGGTAACTTGACCTGACAGGATCCGCAGACCGGGCCGTGAAGGATTTTTTCCAGGGGAACCGCATTGGTCTGGCCGCACTCAGGACAGTCAACTTGCAGCTTCTCGCCGTCGATTCTGACATTTTCGGCCACGGAACACCTCCCACAGTCCCCCGGGTATCAACCCCCCTTTTCAAACAGGCTCTTGTCGGCGCCGCAGACCGGGCAGACCCAGTCGGCGGAAAGATCCTCGAAGGCGGTTCCCGGCGCCACGCCGTTGTCGGGATCGCCCTTTTCGGGATCGTAGACGTAGCTACATACGCTGCAGGTATATTTATCCATTGGCTTTTCTCCTCTCAGAGAGAAATATAATCACCGTTGTTGTCATGGTCAAGGGATTGAGATGGCCCAGGATCTCCCACTTATGCGGAGTATATGATTATGCGGAGCTACGAAGAAGCTGGCTGTGTCGACACTAGCAATATCGCGTGGTTAGTATAAAGAGTCGTAGCAACCAACTCCACATAATTCTTGACGTCTATGCCATCCTCCTCAATGAGCTGCCTCCATCCAACTTGGCCCCCAGCCCG
>JAUXGL010000254.1 GCA_030622135.1 Deltaproteobacteria bacterium | reverse complement strand
TACCAGGTGCTCGTCCACCAGCACTTCCCCGAGTGCCCCCCGAGCCTCATCCCTGGACGCCGGTACCGAGATTACCCTTGTCTTCATCGCGGTATGCACCAGCCTATCTGGCACCTTGACAGGCGGTCCCTCATCTTTCAGCAACGTGACCAGATCCCTCGGTTTCCCGGGAGCGTTCATATTTTAAAAATCTCTTTGGCAACCTTGGAGGAGATCTCCCTTACAGCCCTGCGAACGCGATCTGGAGTCTTCTTCCCCGCGTCCCCCTCGTACAGGAATCTCAGTTCCACGAACGCCAGTGAAGAGATGGGCACCGACCGTTTGAGGACGCCGCGCTTTCCGTTGTCCGTCTCCAGAAAGATCACTTCCCGGTGATCCGCCGGCTGGACGCCCATGGTGGCCCACGAAGCACCCAAGAAACCATTTTCTTGGCACATCGCCAGGTACAGCTCCCAAACCGGATCGAACACCGGGTTCCGTTTTTCTTCTTTGCCGTCAGGGTGGCTGTTTGTTGTTGGGGATGTTTCTGTCTCGGCATGCCGCCGATCGGTGTTCTCAACCCGCGACTTCATACTTTCAACGGTTGAAGGTTGAGGCACCGGGTCAAGAGCCGCGGGCTGAATGTCGGCTTTTTGACTGATTTCTTTGAACTTAAACTTCTTCGCTTCGACGTCGGTATTATACTCCGGCACAACGGACTTGATCGCTGATTTGATCGGCTCCATTTTGGTTTCGTCCATGACCCGCCGGAGGTGTTCCACGGCGCTAATCATGTCTTCGTGCGAGTGGGGCGAGAGTCTGCCGGTGTAGATCTTGGGGTGGCGGGTCTTTTCCATCTTCTCCGCATCGAAGCCGATCTCCTCGAAGAGCTTCTCTCCCGGTCTCAACCCAGTGTATACGATGCGGATCTCCTCGTCCGGCTCGAAACCGGAAAGCCGTATGAGGTCCCGGGCCAGGTCGACGATCTTGATTGGGTCGCCCATGTCGAGCACGAAGATCTCCCCGCCCTCACCCATGGCCGCGGCCTGCATGACCAGTTGGCAGGACTCGGGGATGGTCATGAAGTAGCGCCTCATCTCCGGGTGGGTGACGGTCAGCGGGCCTCGCCTTTGGATCTGCTCCTTGAAGATGGGTATCACCGACCCGGTGCTGCCCAGCACGTTGCCGAAGCGCACCGCGGAGAATTTTGTTTTTGAGTCCGCCGACAGCGACTGCACGTACATCTCCGCCACCCGCTTCGACGCGCCCATGACCGAGGTGGGATTGACCGCCTTGTCGGTGGAGATGAACACGAACGCCTTCGCCCCGAAGACGTTGGCCATGTCGGCCACCACCCGGGTGCCGAACACGTTGTTCTTGATGGCCTCGCCGGGGTTCCACTCCATCATGGGCACGTGCTTGTGCGCCGCCGCGTGGAAGATCACCTCGGGCCCGTGCGCGGAGAACACCCTCTCCAGCCTGACCGCGTCGGTCACGTCGGCGATCACCGGAGCCAGGGGTATCTCGGTCTTCGAGTCGGACAGCTCCTTGTGTATATCGAACAGCGCCGGCTCCGACTGCTCCAGCAGCACTAGCTTACGGGGCTTGTATCTCAGCACCTGCCGGCACATCTCCGCACCGATGCTTCCCCCCGCCCCGGTGACCATGACCGCCTTTTCGTGGAGGAACCGGCGGAGCAGCCCCTCCTCGAGCTTCACCGGCTCGCGGCCCAGCAGGTCATCGATGGCCACGTCCCGCACCTGGCTGACCGTTACCCTGCCGTCGATGAGCTGGTCCATGCCCGGGACGGTCTTGAAGCGGACGCCGGCGATCTTGCAGATGTCGAAGATGGTGCGCATGGTCTTGCCGGAGGCGGTGGGGATGGCGACGATGACCTCGTCCACCTGGTACCTCGCCGCGAAGTCTCCCAGGTACGAAAGCGGCCCGAGCACGGGCACGCCGTGGATCCTCAGGCCCTGCTTGGACCGGTTGTCGTCGAGGAACCCCACCACGTCGTAACGGTCCCGGTAGCTGCGCTGCAGATCGCGCACCAGCGCCTCGCCGGCGTCCCCGGCCCCGAGGATCAGCACCCGCTTCTTCCCGCCCCCTTCCCCGGGGGCGGCGGCCGTGAGCGCCTCCCGGACGACGCGCAGGCCGAACCGCAGTCCCCCGACCAGGGCGATCGATCCGGCCCAGTCGATGACGAAGATCGAGCGCGGGAAGCCCTGCAGCCCGATGATGACCGCCGCCACCACGAAGGCGGCCGTGGCCGCGGTCATGGCCTTGACGATGTTGACCAGATCGCCGATCCCGGCGTACTTGAGGACGCCGCCGTACAGCCGGAAGGGGAAGCCCGCGGCGATGCGCAGGAAGACGATCAGGACGCCGCCCACGATGATGTGCTTGGAGTATACCGCCGGGATGGTGAAGTCGAAGCGGATCAGGAAGGCGCCGACGTATGCCAGGGCATAGAGAAATACATGGAAAGAGAGAACCAGCCCTCGCCGCAACCCGATTCTACGGCGCAGGAAATCAGAAAGCGACATCCATGAACCTTCTTTTGAGCAGCTTGGTCCTGGCCCGTAGCCCCCGGGTGTCGTCCAGGGCGCCCAGGACGGCGATGATCACGCCTCCGAGCACCAGGGCAATCACCTGGAGGTACTTTTGTGAAAGGTCCGCGGTCGGGCCAAGTTCGACAGCGGTTGTCACAAAATCACTGACTTCGGTTCCCGCCCCAAGCACTGGGTGCCAGCCGAACCGTAAAGAATAGAAAACCTTATTTTTTGGGAAAGTTGCGAAATGGTTGGCGCCTTTTCTTGGTCTTAAACCACCATAGTTATTCTACATTTCATTATACTTGTAAATCCGCACGCCGTCACTGCAACCTGTCATATGAAACCGATTCGCGGCAGCTCTTGAGTCTTATTAACCGAGAGCAATTCCTGGTGGTTGGGGGTCCCCCTTCCAGGGAGTATTTTGCCATGGTTAAATCACGTTCGCCGGCGCGTTTCGGGGCGCGCTTCGCACGGCGAGAATCATTCTGATGCCAAGGGAAGATCCCTGATGCGCACGCGGTCGTCCTCAATGGTTGCCACAATGCCCTGCTCGAACTTGCGCTCGAGACCCGGGACAACGGCCAACAGGCGCGACGTTATCGTATCCGGATCTCCTAGTGAAAGACGCAGAGTCACCAGGCTCGGTTTTCGGTGCCCGCCCAGCGCCAATATGCCTGAAAAATCGAGGTCAAAAGTAATGACCACTCGTTCCATGCGGCGCGCCGTCTCCAAAATCTCGTCGTCAGAGGCTGTGGCGGGCAGCAGATCGGATGAACGTATGATATCCCATCCACGCTCCTTCAATCTAGCCACGCTGACAGGCGAGATGTTCATGTCCGCCAGAAATGCAACTGCGCCCATGCTCAGACAGCCTCGGCCGTGTGCAATCGATCGGAAACCGCCCAGGCAGCGTACTCGACGGCCTGTCGGACGTCCTCCTCCTCGAGTTCCGGGTAGGCCGCCAACACGTCCTGGATTGACTTTCCTGCCGCCATGACCTTGAGCACCGCGCTGACAGTGATGCGCATGCCGCGGATGACCGGCTGCCCCAGACAAATCTTCGGATCTATGGTTATCCTGTCAAGCTTGGATGGCATTCATTACCTCCGATCCCGCTGGATTCCACTGTAACAGAGCCCCAGCGGATGCGCAACCCACGGGTTGTCCCCCAATCTCCCATCGGTGCCCCTACGTTTCAATATAACATATTGACTTCCCAAGGCAACTCAATATACGCGGTGCCACTATACTGGTGAGTTAATTTACTCATGGTCCTCTTGTAAGTGTCCCTTTTTACGCGGGAGATTGGGATCGACCGGAAATTTGCTGGGAGATTCTGGTTGTCACGCATTTCCCCAAGAATTCCCGCTTCCCTCAAGAAAAACAGGGGACGTTCTCAGGTTTTGATTCCTGAGAAGTAATTCATTATCTGCAAAAAACGCTTCTTCATGACGAAGTTCACCTTGGCCAGGTTCAGGCCGGTCTTTGCGGCTATCTTGCGCTGGTGGATATCGGCGTCGCTTGAAAGGGTTTCAAGGACGTTTAGCGTGGACGTATCTTCCGTCTTCAAAGCCTCCGGCCCTCTCGGTTACATCGGGTTCGATGACCGACTTGGGGAACCGTCAAGAAGTATGAATTATGCACGAATCCGGGTGTCTCTTATTCCGTAATCGTTTGATAATACGGAGTGTTTAGGATCTGAACGCTAATTCTAGCTCCGGGAGCTGCGGTGGTCAAGGAAATTATGGGACGTTGGATGGTCGGGATAGCGATGATCACCCGGCGGCGCAAGATGTCGATCAGGCCAGCCATGAAGGGTTCATCCTATTTTATTGCCACTCGCTTCATTCTTCATCTGTCGTCCTGTAGGCCTGGTCGGGTCGATTGGGCTGCTCTGGGTGCCTCTGCGACAGCAATTCCCTTCGGACCAGTGGGTACAGGTAATTCTTTCGAATTGTCGACGGCTTGCGACCGAGCGCGGCAGAGATCCGCGCGAGGGTGAGGTAGTCTTGCTTGCATAGCTCGAGGATGGCTGCCTCGACCCTTTCTCGGGGTGCCCAACGCGCCGATCCCAGTGGATTTCCTGCTGGCGCGGAAACAGTGCTCCCCTTCTCTCCCGGGTGTTTGGACGAGTCGGCCTCGCTTTGGGACGAGTTGGCCTCGCTTTGGGACGAGTCGGAAGATTCTTTGTCCCAGCCGCGGACGGTATACCAGGCCCCTCGCGATCCATTTCCAGATCACGGCCCCACGCCCCCACCCTTTCCAAGAAGCCTTTCTCTTCTTCTCGAAGGAACGGGTGATCGGCGTTGCGCGATGCCAGGGCACTCCGGTATTGACGCAGAGTGTCCGGGTCTAAGGCATCTGGCCCGAGGCCTGCGATGACGCGGCTGTTCACCGGCCGACTCCGATCCGATTGTGGTCTGATGGCATAAAGGCCGGCGGCCGCTCCGACGAACTTCTCGAAAACCGTGTTCCTTGAGGATCCGGCAGGCCTTGCGACCGGACAGGGCGCGAACCTTACCCAACCGCTACCTCTAGGTGGGTGATGAAAACCTCGGATTTCAG
>JAUXGL010000104.1 GCA_030622135.1 Deltaproteobacteria bacterium | reverse complement strand
TATGTCGAAACGTAGGGGCACCAGTGGGAGATTGGGGACGGTTGGAAACGATTGACAACCGGTTCCGCTTGTGTATTCTTCCGTTGTCGATGGGATATCACCTAGCAATGATTCTTGGATTCTTGGTGGTGAGCGCCGGGATTTTCCTCGTTATCCTGCTTTTCGGCAAATTTATCCGCCCCAGGGTGCCCCAGGAGATCAAATCCACCACTTACGAATGCGGCGAGAAGCCCTTCGGCCCGGCCTGGTTCAATTTCAACAACCGTTTCTATGTGATTGCGCTGGTCTTCGTGGTGTTCGACGTGGAAGTCGCCCTGGTGGTGCCGGCGGTGGTCGTCTTCCGCGAGCTCCTCGACGGCGGCCTGGGCCTGCTTGCATTCATCGAGGTGTTCCTCTTTTTGGCCATTCTGTTCGTGGCCCTGATCTACGTCTGGGCGCGGGGCGACCTGAAGTGGGTGCGGGCGGTGAAGGATCCAGTCTGCGAACCTGTCGACCTGGCACCGCAAAATTCGCGGCATATCAAAGGTCCCGGCCACGCTACGCTTCCAGGCAGGGCTGGGCCGCAAGCCGGAGGATAATACCAAGTGACCCCCACGATCGAAAGAGGCCCCGAGGGGGGCTTTGCCGTGGGTCCCATAGACGGCCTGCTCAACCTGGCCCGCAAGCACAGCCTCTGGTACCTGCTCTTCGGAACCGCTTGCTGCGCCATCGAGCTGATGCAAACCGGGGGCCCCCGCACGGACACGGACCGCTTCGGCATGGTCTTCCGCTCCACGCCGCGTCAGGCGGACGTGCTGGTCCTGGCCGGCACCATCAGCTACAAGATGGCCAGCCGGATTCGCCTGCTTTACGACCAGATGGCCGAACCCAAGTACGTAATCGCCATGGGCTCCTGCGCCAACACCGGAGGCCTGTTCCAGGAAAGCTACGCGGTGGTCAAGGGCGGGGATCTGTTCCTGCCGGTGGACGTGTATATTCCCGGCTGCCCCCCGCGGCCGGAATCGCTGTGCGAGGGGCTGATGCTCATCCAGCAAAAAATTGAGCGGGAGCCCTGGCTTAAAAAGGCCTGGGGTAAATACAAGTCGGACAAGCCGGACCCCATGCCGACCGAAGGGTGCGAACCGCTGCGATGACGACTGCGTCGAAAGAGATCTGCAAAAAGCTCGCCGACAAGCTCGGCGTGGTGCTGGATTTCAGGGAGGAAGCCGGGGATCCCTGGGCTCTCATCCCGGCCGAGCGATGGAAACAGGCCTGCCTGACGGCCCGCGACGAGCCGGAGCTGTCCTTCAACTTCCTGCGCAGCCTCTGCGGCGTAGACCGCCCCGACGACGGGGTTATCGAGGTGGTGGCCCACCTGTTTTCCTACCAGCACCGACACGCCTTGGTCATACACACAAATACCGACCGGTCCGCGTCCAGGCTAGAGAGCGTAAGCAGTGTCTGGCCCGCGGCCATCTGGCACGAGCGGGAAACCTTCGACCTGTTCGGCGTGGACTTTACCGGCAATCCCGACCTGAGACGCATCCTGCTGCCCGAGGACTGGGTGGGACACCCGCTGTTGAAGGACTACGAGGAGCCGGATTCCTACCGCGGCATCCCCACCACCCGACCAGGTTATGAAAAAAAGAAGTTCGGGCCCCAACTGAAGAAACCCGCGCCGAAGAAGCCTGCACCAAAAGTTGAGAAGAAACCAGAAGGAGGAGAAGCACCCAAGGGCACCGCAGGAAGCGCGGAGCAGAAATGACCGAGGTCCTCCAGTCAACTCCGGATCGCGAAGAACTGATCCTGAACATGGGGCCCCACCACCCATCCACCCACGGGGTGCTCCGCTTCATCGTCCACACCGACGGCGAGATCATGCGCAAGGCGGTGCCGGACGTGGGCTACCTGCACCGGGGCCTGGAGAAAATCGCCGAGCTGCAGACCTACCCGGGATACATGCCCTTCACCGACCGGATCAACTACCTGGAGGTCATGTTCACCAACATGGCCTACGCCACGGCGGTGGAAAAGCTCCTGGGCACCGAGGTGCCTCCGCGGGCGGAGGTCCTGCGGGTGCTGGTCTGCGAGCTGAACCGGATCGCCAGCCACCAGATCACCCTGGGCTGCATCACCATGGACCTGGGCGCCTTCACCCCCTTCGTCCACCTGCTCCGGGAGCGCGAGCGGATCAACGACCTGATGGAGGCGCTCTGCGGCAACCGGCTGACCTTCAACTACATGCGCATCGGCGGGGTTTCACAGGACGTGCCCGACGAGTGGCTCAAACAGCTCGAAGCCTTCCTGGATCACTTCGAGCCGGTCATCGACGAGTTCGACTCGCTGATCTCCTACAACGAGATCCTGATCAAGCGCATGGGCGAGGTAGCGGTCATCTGCGCCGAGGACGCGGTGGGCTTCGGCCTGGTGGGCCCCAACCTGCGCGCATCCGGAGTCGACTGGGACGTGCGCCGCGACCTGCCCTACGGCGCCTATCCGCAGATGGATTTCCAGGTCCCGGTGGGCATGGGCGAGAAGGGCACCGTGGGCGACTGCTTCGATCGCTTCATCATCCGCGTGGAGGAGATGCGCCAGAGCTGCAAGATCCTGCGCCAGTGCCTGGCAAACCTCCCCGAGGGCGACATCAAAGCCAAGGTACCCAAGATGCCCAGACCCCCAAAGGGCGAGGTGTACTCCTGCGTGGAGGGAGCCCGGGGAGAGCTGGGCGTCTACCTGATCTCGGACGGCACGCCCAAGCCTTACCGGCTCAAATGGCGCACCGGCTCGTTCGCGGGCCTGAGCATAATAGAACACATCAGCCGGGGACTCATGATCGCCGACCTGGTGGCCGTCATCGCCACCCTGGACGTGATTGCTCCGGAGATGGACCGATAAGCCATGGAGACACTCTCGAATTACATCGCCGACTACCTGGAGCTCAGCGGCCTGGCCCGCGAGATCCTCTACGCCGTGTTGATCGTAGCGGTAGCCGCGGGTGTGTTCATGGTTGCGCTGACCATCTCCGGTCTGCTGACCCTGGCGGAGCGGCGAGTGGCCGGACGAATCCAGAGCCGGGTGGGTCCCAACCGGGTGGGTCCGCTGGGCTTGCTACAGTGGCTGGCCGACGGGTTGAAGCTGATCATGAAGGAAGACCTCGTCCCCGCGGCCGCCGACGGTCCCTTGTTTCGCCTGGCCCCCTACCTGGTGATAGTGGGCGTCTTTGCCGCCTTCGTGTCGGTCCCCTTCGGCCAGCTACTCATCGCCGCCGATCTGAACGTGGGCGTCATCTACCTGCTGGCCATCACCTCCCTGGTGACCGTGGGCGTGCTCATGTCCGGCTGGGCGTCGAACAACAAATGGAGCCTGCTGGGCGGGATCCGCGCCGCGGCGCAGATCGTCTCCTACGAGGTCCCCGCGGTCCTGGCGGTGCTCTCGGTGGTCCTGCTCTCGGGCACCCTGTCCATGCAGGGCATCATCGCCGCCCAGGGCGGTTGGCCCTGGCACTGGTACCTGTTTCACAATCCCTTCACCTTCCTGGCCTTCTTCTTGTACTTCACCGCGGCGGTGGCCGAGGGCAACCGCACGCCCTTCGACCTGCCCGAGGCCGAGAGCGAGCTGGTTTCCGGCTACAACACCGAGTACTCCGGCATGCGCTTCGCCGGGTTCTTCCTGGGCGAGTTCGCCAACATCTACTTAATGTCCGCCATCGCCACCACGCTTTTCTTCGGCGGTTGGCAGATCCCCGGAGTGACCCCGGAACAACAGGCGACTTCCTGGGGCCTGCAACTCGTCGGGCTCTTGATCTTCGTGGCCAAGGCCAGCATCGGCTGCTTCGTGGTCATCTGGCTGAGATGGACCTTCCCCAGGCTGCGCGTGGATCAGCTCATGAGCGTCTGTTACCGCTACCTGGTCCCCCTGTCCTTATTGTGCCTGGCCGCCAACGCGGTCTATATGCTGCTGATCCCGGCGGGATCGATGATCGATCGGATCATTCACTACGGCACCGCGGCCTTCGGCGGCCTGGTCGGTTTGATTTTCCTGTGGCGCGTCTTCCACCATATTCGTTCGGTGGGCGACCGGCTGGATCTGAACGTGCTGGCCCGGGGCCAGAAGGGCCGCTTCGATCCCCGGATCCAGGCGCGCCGCTACGGCAAGTTCAGAAAGAAACGCTACTCCAAGGAGACCGGCTGATGGGTTCGTTCAGCGAATACCTGGCCAACATCGGCCGGTCAATAGTAACCCTGGGCGACGGCCTGGCGGTGACTTTTTCGTACCTGCTGCGCAAGCCCTTCACCATCCAGTACCCGGACCGGACCGAGAAGCCGGTGGTGGCCATGCTGCCCGAGCGCAGCCGGGGGATTTTGGAAATCGATATCAACGTCTGCACCGGCTGTAGTATATGCGCCAAGCAGTGCCCCATCGACTGCATCCACATCGAGGTGGTCAAGGACGAGGAAACCAAGCAGCGCGTGCTCAAGCGCTTCGACATCGACGTGGCCAAGTGCATGTTCTGCGGGCTGTGCGTGGAGGCCTGCCCGGTCTCGGGCCTGAGACACACGCACGAGTTCGAGGGATCGATGAGCGACGTGCACCGCCTGATGCTCAGCTTCGTCGATAAGCCCCAGCCGGTAGCCAAGCCGGCCAAGAAGGACGAGCCCGCACCCGAAACCAAGCCGGTCGGCTCCATCGTAAGAAAGCTTCTGGCCGACTGGTGGAAGCCGGCCAACCCGACGAGCGGAGGGCCGAGGTGAACGAGCCGTTGACACTGGTCGACCTGGTCTTCTACGGCGTGGCTGCGCTAACCGTGCTCAGCGGCGCCTACGCGGTCTTTTCGGGCAACATCGTCCGCGCGGTCTTCTCACTCATGGGCACTTTCTTCGGCGTCGCCGTGCTGTACGGGCTGCTGGCGGCCGACTTCGTGGCGGTTATCCAGGTGCTGGTGTATGTGGGCGGCATCCTGGTGCTGATGCTGTTTGCGGTCATGCTTTCCGGCAACATCGAAACCGCCGCACGCAGCAACCGGGCCGGGAGTATCATCCTGGGCGGATTGGTCGGGATTGTCTTGCTGCTGTTTCTGATCACCCTGGCCGTACAGGGCCCCTGGATCCAGACCGATCCGGAAGCCTACCGGGCAACCACCGCCTCCATCGGAAAAATGCTGCTGGGCAAGGCCCTGCTGCCCTTCGAGTTGCTCTCGGTGGTGCTGCTGGGCGTGGTGATCGGAGCCGTGGTTATCGCCCGGTCCCGCAAATCCGAGGAGGCCGACTCATGAGCCACGTCGGTCTCGAGCACTTCCTGGTGGTGGGCGCCATTTTATTTACGCTGGGAATAGTGTGCGTGCTCACCCGCCGCAACGCCGTAGCGGTGCTCATCGGCATCGAGCTCATCCTAAACGCGGCCGGGCTCAACCTGATCGCCTTCTCGCGCTACGGCGGACAGAGCCTGGAGGGCTCGGTGTTCGTTTTATTCATCATCGTGCTGGCGGCGGCGGAAGCCGCGGTGGCGCTGGCTTTGATTCTGGCCATTCAGCGGCGGTTGAAAACCGTCGACGTGGACCGAACCGATTCATTGAAGGGCTAGAAACGTGGGCGAGAACACCTTTCCGCTCTGGTTAATCCCCTTCCTGCCTTTGGTGGGCGCGTTCATCAACGGCGCGTTCGGGTACCGTTTGCAGCGCCGCTTCGGCGAGCCGGTCATTTCCGCAATCGGAGTCTCGCTTCCTTGGATCTCCTTCATCCTGGCGGCCATCGGCTTCGTCAAGCTACAGGGCCTACCCGAGGGTCAGGCGGTAATAAGCCAGTTGTGGACCTGGGTGGAAGTGGGCGAGTTCAAGGTGGACATGGCCTTCGCCATGGATCCGCTCTCGGCCATGATGGCACTGGCGGTCACCTTCGTGGGCAGCCTGATCCACATCTACAGCATCGGCTACATGCACAAGGACGACGGTTACTGGCGCTTCTTCTGCTACATGAACCTGTTCATGTTCGCCATGCTCACCCTGGTGCTGGCGGACAACCTGCTGCTCATGTTCGTCGGCTGGGAGGGCGTGGGCCTCTGCTCCTACCTGCTCATCGGCTTCTGGTACAAGGATCTGAACAACGCCAAGGCGGGCATGAAGGCCTTCGTGGTCAACCGGATCGGAGACTTCGGCTTCCTGATCGGCTTCTTCATTCTCTTCTGGTCACTGGGAGGTGAATGGAGCGAGGCCGGCTACCGAACCACCGGGGCGTTCAGCCTCCACTTCGGCAGCCTGCCTGCGATGATAGACTCGATGGCCACCAAAACGTTGTGGGGGGTGCCGGCCCCTACCCTGGTAGGCATCTTCTTCTTCATCGGGGCCGCGGGTAAATCCGCCCAGATTCCTTTATACATATGGCTCCCCGACGCCATGGCCGGTCCCACCCCGGTGAGCGCCCTGATCCACGCGGCCACCATGGTCACCGCGGGCGTCTACATGGTTGCGCGGATGAACTTCCTCTACGTGCTCACCCCCACGGCCATGACCGTCGTTGCCCTGGTGGGCGCGGTCACCGCCCTGTTTGCCGCCACCATCGGCTGTTTCCAGTACGACATAAAAAAGGTGCTGGCCTACTCCACCGTCTCGCAACTCGGGTTCATGTTCATCGGCGTGGGCGTGGGCGCCTACTGGGCAGGCACCTACCATTTGCTCACCCATGCATTCTTCAAGGCCTGCCTATTTTTGTGCGCGGGATCGGTGATCCTGGCCATGCACCACGAGCAGGACATGCGCAAGATGGGGGGTCTGGGCAAACCCATGCCGCTGACCCGCTGGACTTACTGGATCGCCTGCGTGGCCATCGCCGGCTTCCCCGTCGCCTCGGGCTTCTTCTCCAAGGACGAAATCCTCTGGCAGGCCTTCAACACCGACGCCTTGCTCATCCCCGGGTGGATCCCCTGGCTGCTGGGATTCGTGGCCGCGGGCCTGACTTCATTTTACATGTGGCGGTCGTATTTCATGACCTTCACTGGAAAGACGCCCGAGGTACACGGACACGAGCCGGAGGAGCAACGCCCGGCGGTGACCGGCGTCCTGGTCATACTGGCCATCGGAGCGATCCTGGCTTCCTTTTTGGGCCTGCCGCACCTGTGGATGCACATTCCCTCGGCCATCCAGCAGTTCCTCTCCCCGGTCTTTGGGGCTGCTGCGAACCTGAAAACCGCGGGATACGGCCACGGCACCGAGTGGCTGCTGATGATCGCCTCGGTGGGCGTGGCCACCCTGGGGCTGGGAATCGCCTGGTGGCTCTACCGAGGGCGCACCAGCACCATCCCCGAGCGGGTCCTGAAGACCTTCCCGCGGATCCACAAGGTGGTCTACAACAAGTACTACGTGGACGAGGCCTACCAGGCCACGGCCATCCGCGGGTTTTTGGGCCTTTCCAGATTGTCCGCCTGGTTCGACTTTAAGATCGTCGACGGGATGGTCAACGGCGCCGGCACGATCACCCGGGCATTCGCCTGGATCGACGGCGCCATCGACACCTACATCGTGGACGGGATAGTCAATCTGGTTGCACAAACAGTAAAGGCGATCGGCGCGCGGCTGCGCCGGACCCAAACCGGGCGGCTGCCCACGTACCTGGCGGGCCTGGTCATCGGCGTGATCGTGCTGATCGTCCTGACGCGTTTTCTATCCGACGTATACGGCTGAGGAGCGGTTAATGCCTTACCACACCACATCCACGCTGCTTACCTGGATAACCTTCGTCCCGGCCATCGGGGTGGGGGTTATCGGCCTCCTGCTGGGTTTGAAACCGTTGTTGAAGCTTAAGCAGGGCACGCTCGATCGCCTCTCGCGCCTTTTGGCCCTGATCTGCTCCGGCGCATCGATGGTCATGTGCATCGCGCTCTGGAGCGGGTTCGACTCCACCAACACGGGCATCCAGTTCGTGCATCACGCGGTTTGGATCCAGGCTTTCAACATCGAGTACTTTTTGGGAGTAGACGGCCTGAGCATCACCATGATCATGCTCACGGGATTGATCTGCTTCGTAGCGGTGGTGGCCTCGATGCCCTGGGGCCTGCCCAAAGAAAATAAAGAGCACTTCTCCCGACGGTCGGTGCCCGGCTACATGGCCATGATCCTGCTTCTGGAGATGGGAATGCTGGGCGTCTTCTGCGCCCTGGACTTCTTCCTCTTCTATGTCTTCTGGGAGATCATGTTGCTCCCCATGTACTTCCTCATCGGCATCTGGGGCGGCCCCCGCCGGGAGTACGCGGCCATCAAGTTCTTCCTCTACACCCTGGCGGGCTCGATGCTCATGCTGCTGGGCATGATCGCCTTGTACTTCGCCTCGAATCCCACCACGCTGATCGACGGCAGCCCCTGCGCGCACACCTTCAACCTGATCAAGCTGGCCACCGAGAACGACTTCGGAACCGCGGGGATGCTCTTGGGCGTGGCCTTCCCCAAGATCGTGTGGATCGGGCTGTTCATCGCCTTTGCCATCAAGATTCCCATGTTCCCGTTCCACACCTGGCTGCCCGACGCACACGTGGAGGCGCCCACCCCGGTGTCGGTGATCCTGGCCGGCGTCCTCCTGAAGATGGGCATCTACGGCATCCTGCGGATTTGCCTCCCCATCCTGCCCGAAGCCACCGTCTGGGCCCGCTACGGCATAGCGATTTTCGGAGTGATCAACATTGTCTATGCCGCCTTCGTCTGCATGGCCCAGAAGGATCTCAAGAAACTGATCGCCTACTCCTCGGTCTCGCACATGGGCTTCTGCCTGTTGGGCCTGGCCGCCTTCACCTCCCAGGGGATCAGCGGCTGCGTCTACCAGATGTGGAACCACGGAATCATCAGCCCGGCCTTGTTCCTCATCACCGGGGTCATTTACGACCGGGCCCACCACCGGGAGATCGAGGGGTTCGGCGGCCTGGCCAAGCAAATGCCGGAGTACTCCGCCATAGTTGGCCTGGCCTTCATGGCCAGCCTGGGGTTGCCCGGACTGAACGGATTCATCAGCGAGGCGTTGTGCCTCGTGGGCGCCTTCCCGGTGTTCACGCTGCTCACGGTCGTCTCGGTCCTGGGCGTGGTAATCACCGCGGCGTACTACCTGTGGACCATCCAGCGCATGTTCCTGGGGCCCCTGAACCAGAAGTACGCGAACCTGGCCGATTTGAACTGGCGCGAGCGATTCACATTGTATCCGCTGGCTGCCATCATGATCATACTGGGCGTCTATCCCATGCCCATCTTGCACCTGATGAACCAGACCCTGGACGAACTGGTCGCGCCGCTGGCCGCGGCCGTGGGATTGTAGCGGGAGGAGTCGGTGCCGAACCTGGCGATCAACCTGGAAGGCTTTAGGAACATCGTCCCCGAGTTGATTCTCGGCGGCGTTGCGGTGGTGGTGTTCGTGCTGGCCGCGCTGCAACGTACTTCAACGGACATAAAGCAGTCCCCGAAGGGGGCCGCGGCCCGCGGGAAGAAAAGGTGGCAGGACGTACTGTTCACTAACATTAGCGCCCTGGGACTGATCGCGGCGTTCGTCTTTCTGTTCTATCCATCCCGGGACGGGTCCACCACGCTGTTCTTCGGCCTGATGGTTAGCGATCCCCTGTCCACGTTCTTCCGTGCGCTGGTGATCGGAGCCACGTTCCTGTGCGTGTTACTGTCGGTGGGCAGCCCCTCGGTCGCACGGGACCGCAAGGGCGAGTATCACGGGCTACTCTTGGTAATGGCCATGGGCATGTGCCTATTGGCCGGCTCCAACCACCTCCTGATGATCTACGTGGCCATGGAGACGGTCAGCCTGTGCTCGTACTTGCTGACCGGCTTCGACGGTCGGCTGGATCGATCCCGGGAGGCGGGGCTGAAGTATGTCCTGTACGGCGGCGTGGCCTCCGGGGTGATGCTGTTCGGCATGTCGCTACTCTACGGCCTGTTCGGCGGCTTGTCGGTGCAGGAGTTGCACCAAGCGATAGCGGCATCCTCAGCGCTGGACACTCCCGTGGGCCAGTGGGCCGCGCTGCTGGCGGTGCTGTTCATCCTCTGCGGCCTGGGCTACAAGATTGCCGCGGTGCCCTTCCACATGTGGTGCCCGGACGTCTACGAGGGCGCCCCCACCCCCTTCACCGCCTTGCTCTCCGTGGGCCCCAAGGCGGCCGGCTTCGCCGTCCTGATCCGATTCTTCTACGGCATCTTCCTGGCCCCGGGAGACATGGAAAACCTGATCCCCGCCGCGGACTCGATCCCCTGGGTGCTGGTCATCGGGATCATCTCGGCGGTGACCATGACGGTGGGCAACTTCATCGCCATAGTCCAGAACAACCTCAAGAGACTGCTGGCCTACTCCAGCATCGCCCACGCCGGCTACGTCCTCATGGGCGTCACCGCGGGAGGCCAAGAAGGCTTCCAGGCGGTGTCGCTGTACCTGCTGATCTACCTGATCATGAACATGGGCGCCTTCGCGGTGGTCTCGGCGGTGGACCGCCTGCACAACTCCGAAGACATCCGGGTATACCAAGGCCTGGGCCGGCGGGCCCCGCTGCTGGGCCTGTTGATGGCCATCTTCCTGTTCTCCCTGACCGGCCTGCCCCCCACGGCCGGATTCATAGGCAAGCTCTACCTGTTCGCGGCCCTGATCCACCAGGGCGGCTTCTGGTACGTGGCCCTGGCCGTCGTGGGCATCTTCAACTCGGTGGTCGCGCTGTACTACTACGCCCGGGTGCTCAATGTCATGTACCTGAAAAAAGCCGAAGAACCGGTCGTCACCGTATCGGTCGGCAACATGGCCACGGTCCTGGCCACGCTGCTCGCCATCCCCACCATAGTCTTCGGCATCTTCTGGCAACCCCTGGCCAAGGCCGCCCAGTGGTCAGCCAACCTGTTCCATTGAACGGAATCAGCTCACGAGATCACTCGCGGACTTTTTGGGCCGGTTTGCTGCAAAATGTTGGGACTTACAACAATTAGTCCCCAGCGCGGCTCTGCCGCACCAAGATTGCAGCACCCTGATTGGGCACCGGTGGCGGATTGGGGCCGTTCCTCTCCCTTGACAGGCAAGCGCTTTCTGCTTACAGTTCAAATAGATCGAAAATCCCTACGCAGAAAATCTTCGCGGGCCGCGGAGATTTTCGGGGTCGGTAGTACAAAGTGGCTGCCCTGAATTTTTATTTTCGAAGGAATGGAGGCCCATGCATTTCGCTCGATTTATTCGTGCCCACGAGGCCGAACAGATCTGTGGTGATGCCATCAGGGTGATCAGCAAGGAAAACCTGCACACGGTGGCGGTGATCGATGGACTGGGCCATGGACGTGAAGCGAATCGCGCTGCTCAGGCAGCGGACGAGACTGTCCGTGAACTGGCCACTCAACCTCCGAGCCTGATCCTCAAGGGGTGTCATCAGGCTCTGCAGGGGACCCGCGGCGCCGCAATAGGCATTATGCAACTAAAGGATTGTCAGGGTTCCTTCGCGGGCGTGGGCAACGTAGAGGTGCGCGCTAAGAGTCGCAAACCCATCAAAATAATTTCCTTCCCCGGTATAGTGGGCCACAATATTCGAAAAATACAGGAGTTCGAATTCATCTATAATCCAGGAGATCTGATCTGCATGTTCTCGGATGGGATCGGCTCCCGGATCAGTCTGGACGAGGTCGACCCGAAGAATCTGGAGGAGTCCGCTCAACAGTTAGGGCTGAGCTACGGCAGAAACTACGACGATGCCTCGCTGGTCCTGATTCTGTGTTGAGGAGAAGTCTGGCCATGGAATACACAGCGCGGCTCCGCTGCAACCCAATGACCCGCGCAGTACTCAGAAAATCTTCGCGGGCCGCGAAGATTTTGGGGGTCAGTAGTATTCGGTGTCGGAGAGACAATCAGAGGTCGCCATCATCGACGTCACTGGCGTGCCGGTCATTGACACCGCGGTTGCCGGACACCTGTTCACGACTATCCAGGCTGTCGAGATGCTTGGCGCCAAGGTAATCATCACGGGCATAAGCCCTCACAACGCCCAGACCGTGAGCGAGTTGGGGATACCCATCGACAAGTTCTGCGCCAAGGGCACCTTGCAGGCGGGTCTGAAGTATGCATTCGATATTACAGGAAACCTTGAATAGGTTTCATTAGGCGCCGAGAGTTTATTTCCGCTTGGGGTTACAGCGAAGGGTAAGCGGGGGATTCTATGGACCAGAAGGCTTTTACCGACATTCGAGGTTGAGGGTCCAGGTCTCCAGGGTGCCGGTGTCCATCGAGGCGAGGTCACTGACATCCAGGGTCCAGATGCCGTTGCAGCCGTGCTGTGCCAGCCGGCCGGTCGGGAGCACGTCGCTGAGTACCAGGTCCTGCTGGCTGCCGCCCTCGCGGTTCCACAAGACCACCCGATTGCCGCTGGGGTCGGTCAATCCCACCACCAAGTCGCCTACGTAGGTGTGGCGGATACGGACATCGACGGAGACGGAGACAGAGTCCTGGTCACAGGCGGACAGACCCTGCACGTCGATGGTGCTGGTGATGCCGGCGGGATCCGCGTCGGGGATGTCCACCTTCTGGTTATTCGTACCGCCGCCGTGGTTGTTTTCCTGATCGCAATGCCACGCGCACTGGCCCGCCTCGCAGCTGGCGTAACCGACGCACATCAGCCGATACCAATCGTTGTCCCCCACCGAGCAGTCCGGGGTGGTCTCGCAGGTGCCCATCAAAAGACAGACGCCGGAGCCGCCGATTACGCCTTCTTCCGGGAGTCCCTGGCAGTAGAGCCCGTCGTAGCAGCCATAACCGATCGAACCACCGCAGGCCTCTCCCAACAAGGCGATCCGCGCGGTCCGGTGGCAGACGTCCCAGACGATCAGGTCACCGCTGCTGTACCAACCCTCGGAGCGACTACCGATAGCCCCGCACTCGGGATCGGACATGCTTCCGCAAAGTTCGTACTTGATTAACTCGTCGGTGTCCCCCCAATACCAGCCCTCGGAGCGGCTGCCGATCCCCCGACACACGGGCTGGCGAAGCCCCAATGGCGGCTCCTGGCAATCCGGATCGGGCAGCGGGCAGAATTCGTCGCATTCCTCATCTCCATACCAGCCGTACAACTCGCACACATCGTATCCCCAGTCAGCCGCATTCAACGCTAGGGCTTCCGCCTTCGTCATAGTCGAATCGATTCCGTCGTCCCCGCCGCAAGCGCCGAGCACAACCCCCAATACCAAGGCCATTACCAGCGATAACTTATTGCTATTCATGGGTTTTCCCTTCTTTATGAACGTTTTTTTAACTATTTTAGACCAACATGATTCGGCCGATTTTATAAGCACATTTTGTGCCAAATTAAAACGCACCCCATCTGTAAACTTATACTTTATAAATCAAATACTTATTTGGCAGGAGGTTTTCGGCGGCTTACGTACATTGTTACCTTGGGGAAACGCCTTTAATGCTAAAACAGAAGAAAAAACGACATAATTACCAGTAATAAGTGAATAAATTTCAATTGCATCCTTAGCGTGTCAGATCTTGACGTTTTTACTACACATTCCGGTTGACCGGCTGGGTCATGGGGAAAAGCGCGAGTATGACGGTGGATTCCAGTTGATTTCCGTCCGCCACCCCGATTATTGTACGATCAGGAGGTCGAGAGTGACACTGCCCATTGGCAAGAAGGTCGAGTTGGAAATCGGGGGGCAGACCTACCAGGTGGAAATCAAGAGCCTGTCGGCGAACCAGGCCCAGGTGGAGGTCGACGGCAAGAAATACAACGTGAATATCCGGGTTCCCCGAGATTCTCAACGCACCTCCGCCCCCAAGCCTATCGCACGCCCAAAACCCACACCGGCGAAACCGGCCGCCCCGCGTCCGGCGTCCGCCGGCGCAGAAAGCTTGCGCTCTCTCATGCCGGGGATGGTGATCAAGATCCTGGTCAAGGCAGGGCAGCAGGTGGCCACCGGGGACGTTCTGTTGGTTTTAGAAGCCATGAAGATGGAGAACGACATCCGCTCCGACCGTTCCGGCACGATCGGCAGCATCGACGTTTCCTCAGGCCAACAAGTCCAAACGGGAGATTCCTTGGTTTCGTTTGACTGAGCAACTCACCGAGAAAGCGGAATCCATTACATCCGGGAGAGAATTCGTTGGCGGTCCTATTGATTGTCCTCGGCATGTTGTTGGGCTTCATGGCCTGGGAATACCAGGTTCACCTGCGGAACCTGCGCAAGGTGCCCCTGCGCATCCACGTCAACGGCACCCGGGGCAAGTCGTCGGTGACGCGGTTGGTCGCCGCGGGCCTGCGCGCCGGAGACGTGATCACCTGCGCCAAGACTACCGGTTCCCGTCCACGGATGATCCTGGAAGACGGAAGCGAATACAATATCCAGCGCCAGGGACGCGCCAACATCCTCGAGCAACTCCGGGCCGTGGCGGTAACCTCCCGCCGGAACGCTCAAGCTCTGGTAGCTGAATGCATGGCCCTCAATCCGATCCTTCAGGAACTGTCGGAAAACAAGGTGCTCCGATCTTCCATCGGCGTGATTACCAACGTGCGAGCCGACCACCTCGACGTCATGGGCCCCGGCGTGGAAGACGTGGCCCGAGCACTCGCCGGCACCATCCCGAAAGGAAAACCGGCCGTCACGGCAGAAACCAATCCCGACCTGCTGAAGATCCTGCAACAGGCCGCTAAAAAGCGCCGGGCAACCCTGGTGCGAGTCAGCCCAAGCGGAGAGGGAATCACCGACGAGATTATGCGGAAATTCTCCTACCTGGAGCATCCCGAAAACGTTGCCGTCGCCTGCAAGGTGTGTGAAATCGCCGGCGTCCAGCGCGAGTTGGCACTCGATGGAATGTTCAAAACCACCCCCGACCTGGGCTCACTGCGCATCATTCACCTGACCTTTTTCGCCAAGCAGATCGATTTCATAAACGCCTTCGCCGCCAACGATCCCGAATCCACACTGGTAATCTGGGACCGCGTGTTGAACCTGTTTCCCGGAAAGCGTCAACACATAGTCATCCTCAATTGCCGTGAGGATCGCCCCCATAGAAGCGTGGCCCTGGGCAAAGTACTGCCCCAGATGAAAAGAATCCACCGGATCTTGCTGACCGGTTCGGGCACGCGCATGGCCATGGAGACGGCATTGAAAAACGGGATACACCCCCAAAAACTGATCGGCATGGAAAACCCGCGTCCCGAGGATGTGTTCGAACGGGCGGTGGCCCAGATTGTCAAGACGGGTACGGTGTTTGGAATGGGAAACATAGGCAGCGGCGGAGCCGCGATTATCGAGTATTTCAAGAACCGGGCCGCGCTGCCGGAAAGCACGCTATCGGGAGCTTGATCGTTGGAGAATATACCGGCAGAGGTGGTCATCAACGCCATCGGCATCGGGCTGGTGGTCAGCTTGGTATTCTCGGAGAGCATGGGCCTGGCCGCCGGTGGCCTGGTGGTCCCCGGATATATCGCCCTCAGCCTACGCGATCCCATCCAGGTAGTGATGACGCTGGTGCTCGGGTTTGCGACCTTCCTGTGCATCCGCCTGCTGGGTAACTTCATGGTCCTGTATGGCCGCAGACGAACCGTGGTGATCATTCTTATCGGGTTCGTGCTCGGCTGGTTCTTCCGAAACCTCATGGTGCTCGAAATTGCCGGAGATACCATCGAGCTGGCGGCCATCGGGTACATAATTCCGGGTCTGGTGGGCATGTGGATCGACCGGCAAGGGATGACCGAGACCACCGCCACGCTGATCACTTCGGGCGTGCTGGTCCGGCTGGTGCTGATCCTGATCTACGGAGGGGAGATGTACCTATGGCCCTGATGTGGCGCCCAGGTCGCGCCTCCCGAGGCGTTCTGGTTATGGTGGCCGCGATTTCGCTGCTGGGCTACCTGCTGGTGGAAAGCCTGCCGGAAAAAACCAGCCAGCGCCACTACCGCCAAAAACGCAAGGCTGCCAAGGTCATGGAGCAGGGCATGGAGGCAATCAAACAGGCCCGGATCTCCCTGTTCGGCCGCATCGACCTGGAGCACGATCCCAACAACACCGGTATGATCGGATCGGGACTCACTCCCATCACCTCTAAAACCGGCTCTCTCTCCGCCAAGATTACCGGGGCCAATCCTAACTTCGCGGCCATCATGGTGCATCTTTACAAGAGCGCCGGACTCAAGGAGGGAGACGTGGTGGCCATAGCCTTCTCCGGGTCCTTCCCCGCGCTGAACCTGGCGGCGCTGGCGGCCGCGGAGATCCTCAAGCTAACCCCCATTCCCATCACCTCCGTATCGTCTTCCGGCTGGGGTGCCAACAACCCCCAGTTGACCTGGCTGGACATGGAACGACGCCTTTTCGAAAAAGGCGTTATACAGCGCCGCTCGGTGGCTGCTTCCCTGGGAGGAGAACGCGACCGCGGAGGCGGCATTCCCCCCGACGGCATCCGCATGTTGAAGGAAGCCATCAAGCGAAACGGAATGGAATTCATCGATCCGCCCGATCTGACTTCCAGCTTCGATCTGCGCATGAACATCTACGAAGAGCACGCGGCCGGCCGGCCGGTAGCCTGCTTCGTCAATATCGGCGGAGGAGCCGGCAGCGTGGGAACGCCGCTGGTGAAAAAGATGTTCAGGCCCGGCCTGAATCCCACCACCCCACACCCCGGACGACTGCGCGACTCGGTGATGACCCGGATGAGCCGTCAAGGTATACCGGTCATCAACCTGATCTACATCGACCGACTGGCCAAACGTTACGGACTACCCGTGCGCCCGGACCGTCCGCCCCGGGTCGGTGAGGGCGGGATCTTCGCCGCCCTGGGTTACAACATCACCCTGACCTGGATAGTGTTACTCTGCCTGATCGCGGTGATCTTTATCCTCTTGCGGATGGACTACTACCACTACTTCCTGCGTATCCGTCACACACTGCAGAACGAAAACCGAGAGAAGAACAAAGACTCCAGTCCCCCGCCCCCCGGTCCCACATCCGAATCGTCATAAGTTATAGGTTGTTAAGCAAGAAGCGGACCAGCATCTCCTCGTCGGACAACTCTTCTTCGGTTTTCTTCTCTTCTTCCTTGGACTCGGCAGCCAACCGGGCTTTTGGGGGTACCGACTTCTTGGCCGCCGGTAGGTGCGGCTGGGTCCGGGCATGCGCCGCGGGGCGAGCGGCACCTTTCTGCGCCGCCGGCTTGATCACCTGCGGCTTGACCGGCTCCTCTTCGGCCGCCGGTTTCTCCTTCAGGAACACCTCGCCGATGAAACCTTCCTGCACCTTGTAAGCCAGGTCCTGGTACAAAACGGAATCGCGGTAACGCTCGGCGCCCATCTCCTTGAGTTGAGCGTTGGTCTTCACCCTTCCCAGTAAACCCGGCTGATCTTCTTCGCCGCCTTCCACCTTGATAAAACGCACCGCCTCCACCATTGAAAAGCTCCGCCCGTCCGCCTTGATAATCATCACGTTCTCGTCTAACTCGACTTTGTCCTGATCCACCCAGGCATCAAGCGTTTGCTGCGCTATGAACAGGTGACGCGCCATATCTCCACTTTGCCAACTCCTTTATTTTCAAACCGAATTCTCCACCAATTTCCCGGACCAGTCAAGATTCCAACGACCGATTTTATCATATTGATTCCCGGGTCACGATGTACTATATATGGGGACCAAGCAGGAGGTCGCAGCAACATGGATAAGAAAAACGTGATCGAGGTCGGCGACAACAACTTTCAAGAAGAAGTCGTATCCGGCGAGTTACCGGCCCTGGTCGACTTTTGGGGACCGATGTGCGGTCCTTGCAAAGCCTTCGAACCCATCATCGAAAAACTGGCGGGCACCTACCAAGGCAAGTTGAAGTTCGCCAAGGTGAACGTGGACTCCAACCCGAAGACCGCCACTCAATACTCCATCAAAGCGCTGCCCACCATCCTCCTGTTCAAGAAAGGTCAGGTGGTCAACCAGTTCATGGGCCGCCCCAGTGCCGCAGCGCTGGAGAAATTCATAAAGAAGGCACTATAATCCCCCTCCGGACAAAACGCAACAACCCTTCGGAAAACAAGCTCTTTTATCAACCCCAATCTCCCACTGGTGCCCCTACGTTTCGATCTAACCTGTTGACTTCCCAAAGGAACTCAATATACGCGGTGCTACTATACTAGTGAGATAATTTACTCGTGGTCCTCCCGCAAGTGTGCGTTTTTGCGCCGTCCGATGAAACGGACGGTGTAAGTGTCTAATTTTACGCGGGAGATTGGGATCGACCGGAAATGGGGTG
>JAUXGL010000080.1 GCA_030622135.1 Deltaproteobacteria bacterium | reverse complement strand
CGCCGGACATTATCGTATGTATTCCGAAGTATGCAACTACAGCCTGATTCGATCCGTGGATATCTTCGTCCTTTTTCGTGACCTACATGTCCCTTTAATTATGCGCGGTCATATAGCTGATCCGGTGGGGTTTCTTTGCCTTCAGCATCCTGGTCGAAAAGCCGGACCTCGTAGTCCCGTTTAGGAGGTGTTCCGGAGACCCGGATGGTCCGCCCAGGCTTTCGACCGGGGCCAGACAGCCACCGAAGCATTTTATCGGGGTTACCCACAGTAGCACTGGCACCAATGAGCTGTGGCCTACAGCCGGTTCCGGCCTCAAGCCTTTGTAGAAGAGAGAGAAGGTGATGGCCACGGTCACCCAAAGCGAAGTTGTGAGCCTCGTCGATGATCACGGTCATGAGAGCGCCAAGAAAACGGGGCCACTCGGCCTTACGAAGGAGGATAGCCTCCAGTGACTCAGGCGTTGTTAGGAGTAAGTGCGGCGCGGTCCGAAGCTGTGCAACCTTCTTCTTTTGGTTCACGTCTCCATGCCACTTAAACGCCTGGAGGTTGCACATTTTTGCATAGGCTTCTCCTCTGATCTCAATGTCGTTTAGCAATGCACGGAGTGGCGCTATGTAAAGCACTCGCACACCCTCGTCTTCCGAAGCTTCGGCCGCCCGAGTGAGAGCGGGGAAGAGAAAAGCCTCGGTTTTTCCATCTGCGGTCGGGGCCTCGATGATACAATCATGCCCCTCAAGAATGACTGGAATGGCAGCGCGCTGGATGTTAGACAGTGTCCAGCGCTGCTCCTTGACGTGGCGCTGCAGCCCAGGGTGAAGACGCGAGAGCAGATCAATGTCTGACATCGATCAACCTCTGAAAAGGCTTGCCAGGGCGGAGGCCTCTTCGGAAGTCGGGACCGCGCTGTGCAGACATTCTTCAGGTGTCACATTGGGATTCTCCTCACAGATATCGAGGACATGGATGAGAGCTCGGAGAGCTGGACGCGGCAAGCGGTCCACATCACCATCTCCGAATGATGTCCACATGTCGACGATGCGATCGAGGGCACTATCCACGACACGGTCTGCAGCTTGCCAGCCGTACGCCACACCGTGTATCTCCCGCACGCTCAGCGCAACCTTAAGTAGAGGCTCTCGCTTTAGTGCTTCAAGATGAATTACAGGCTGACGCATGCTGACGATGCCGGCGCTAGCTTCAGTCTCTTTGACGCGGTTTGCCAGCGCTTCGTAGCTACCCATTCCGTAACGCGGGTCTTCGAATAGCGCGTCGGTGCCAGTAAAAAGGAGAAGACATCCAGGCAGTCCGTTCTCTCCCGCCTCGTCTATTAGCAACCGTAGTGTCTCGTAAGCCTGCTCACGCTGCCTGGCGTGGGGCATGCGACGCACGAGTTCAAGTTCGTCGACGAGGAGGAGTAATCCTCCCATGCGCCCGCCTCTGATTACCTCTAACAGTGCCTTTATCCTTGGAAACACCTGATCGCTCTCTAAGTGTCCCCGCACCCCTATTGCACGCAACGACGTGGTTGACAAGGCACGGCTCCCTCGAAGCCACGCAAGAGCGATTGATGCCGTCTCTAGGTCTCCTAAGAGACGAGCCCTGTAGAATGAACCAACCGCTGGGGCGAAGCCCGGGTCGAGGCCGGCAAGTCGGGCGAGTTCCTCCCCGATTCGTGCCTCCACCAGTGATGCTAGTTTTTCACGGTTCGCAGGTTCCATGGGACTCAATTTCTCAAGCTCGGCAGTACGTCGATGCACTGCGAGAAGCCATGATTCAAGAACGTCTGCCAATGCGCTTGCGCCTTGTTTCTCGGTTGTTCTCAGACCGCTGACGATGTCTGAAAAGAAACCCGGTAGGTCCGAAAGGGGCTGGTCGGGTCCGATGCGTACGGTTGCGACCGCGAACTCCTGTTCAAAGGCCTTCTCACGAAGCCAAGAGCACAGAAAGGTCTTGCCACTACCATATGGTCCGCGGATGAACTTGAACTCCGACCTACCCGTGCGGACATGGCCCAGTAGCTCCACCAAGTGGTGACGTGCAGCCTCCTGGCCCACCACCAACCTTTCTAGGTATCGCTCGGGTACCACACCCTGGCGTAGAGCATCCACAAGGTCTCTTGCCGCCTCTTTGGTCAATCCCTCTCTTCTCCTCCCCGAATCACCAGACCACTCGTAGATGTTGGTGGCACCTACGCTTCGTACCCTTACAGGGCAGGTACCAGACCTACGGAGGCGGGCAAGAAGGTCGGCCATGTGCGCTTTTGTAAGGAACCATCCTAGTCTATGCCTTATGGCCGCCCGTTCGATGTCTCGTTCAGTCAGTGATCGCGCACTCCTCAACAGTGCGAGAATAGTCTGCTCGTCGGGTGACAATTCGGTGTAGTCAACCTGGATGTCACGAAGTCCTGATGGTGGCTCTGGAGGCTCCTGTGTTGTCGGCGCCTCGACGGGCTTTTTAAGCTGCGTTACCCTGCTTTCTGAACGCTCCTTCTCCAGAGTGACATCTGGAACAGAATCTGAGACAGGAATTGAACGCGCTGCATTCGTCTCGGACGCCCATTTAATAAGACGCTCGATAATCTCGTTTTTCACTCCTGACACTCGTATAGCAAGACGTCCACACAGCTCTGACAGATCGCTTCGTCGTACGTGGTTAAGGAGAGTAACCTCCGACCAGGGACTTTCTGTGAGTCTCGACACGCGAACGGACTTCGATCCGCTTCGTTTTAGACCGCAATCTGTCAGAACATCGTAAAGCTGGTCAAGCGTGAGGAGTTCTAAAAGCCGGGTGAATGCATCGGAATCTAGAGTTCTTTCCTCGGGCTCAGGAGGCGGTTCGGGCTCCTCTTTCTCTTCTATTTCAGCGAGGTCGGTGCTGCGTTCGAAGTGATCTATTAGATTGTCGATGAGTTCAGATTTCGCGCCGCTCACAGCAGTACCGCAACTACGGCACAAGTCCCTTACTTCGTTTACATGAAGGCTGTCCAATGCTTCCGCTGGCGGGACCAAGCCTCGGATCACGCGCTCGACCCGTTCATCTTTGTGACCGCTCATCTGTAGATCCGCAGATTCTAGGATCAGACGCAGCTGTGAACCAGTTATCTTGTCTAGGAATCGCCGGTATGCGTCATCTGTCAGAGCGATATCCCATGCCTGTCGTATTTGCAAACACACCTCCTCACTGATAAGGTAACTATCCTCCTTAGTGAGGACGATCCCAGTGACAAGTAGACGGTTGCGTGCAAGATCGAAGGCCTGTTCACCGTCCCAGAACGGACGGACATCAGGATGATGCTCCAGAAGAAGATGCTCTCGTGTCCAGATGCCCAAGTGTTCACGAAGAGCCTTGAGCAGTAAGGCCTCGCTACGGTCGATGTGGCCGTCGCTTTCAAAGGCCGTTCGTAGCATGGCCAGATATATTTCGTAGTCTTTTGTCGAGGACAGCCCTTTACCTTCTGTCACACGTTCAGTGAGGGAATTGGTCATAGTTTGGACTTTACCCCTGAATCCGTCGGCAGGGAGGATGTGATCTGGATCGTCGAGAAGGATTTTCAGGAAAGCGTATGTTGGCGGCCGAAAAGGCGCTAGGGCCATACCCACGTAGCTTAAGGATGATAAAGCTGAGGCGATCTCCTGTATTAGTACCTGCCTTGGAAGACGGAGATTGCTCACTTCGTCCATTTTGTCCGCTGCAAGTTGGTCTAGCGACTCGTCCGAGTACTATTGCAATACCTCTACGAGCTTCATCGGCTACCTCCTCGATAAGGACGAACAGAGACGGTAGTTCCGTCCTCCCTTGTCTCCACGTTCCCTCTTAATTCCCTGGTTCCGCGAGGAATCGTACCAGCGCTACAGTGTCCTGGTCAACCGTCGAAGTAAGCTAAGTGCTTGATGTCTGGTGAAGGTCTTGCCCTTCGTTTACCTCGCCGAAGGCCTCCAGACGATTCGTTTTCCTGTTTCCAAACCACCCGCTCCCTGATCGTCCGGATCCGGACGAATTATTCGGATCTGGACTGGGCCTCACGCGAAGCCTATTCGATTCGTATCATGACGGTGGACGGAGCAAAACGGGGCTGATGGGATTCGACACGTCGCACTTCGTGCGAGTGCAGCTTCGCGCCCCCATGTTCCCGTCGCTCAAAGAATGATGGCTTCGTAGAAAGTCGGATCGCGCACTTCTGCGATAACCCGGCGAATAAATCGAAACAAGGTGTTCATTATCCTCCCCTGCTCCTACAGTTTCCAAAACGCCAGATCCGCGTTACGACGCGTTAGGATCGCCCTTCTTCGATGTAACCTTGTTTCTCCAGATGCAAGATGACTTTGCCCGCGCACTCTTTGGGTGTCAGGGCGGAGGTGTCGATGCTTAGGTCCGCGTCTTCGGGTGTCTCGTAGGGATCGGATATGCCGGTGTACTTTTTGATGATTCCTTTGCGCGCCTTGGCGTAGAGCCCTTTCCGATCTCTGTCTTCGCAGATCGAGATGGGCGTGGCCACGTGCACGAGTACGAATCCGCCGCGGGGTGCGATCATCTCGCGCACTTCCTTGCGAACGCTCGCGTAGGGCGCGATGGGAGCGCAGATGGCGATGCCGCCGTTCTTGGTGATCTCGGAAGCCACGAAACCGATCCGGCGGATGTTGATGTCCCGGTGTTCCCGCGAGAACCCGAGCTCCGACGAGAGATGCCGGCGTACGATGTCGCCGTCGAGCAAGGTGACCGGCAGAAAGCCTATCTCCATCAAATTGACCAGCAACACATTCGCGATGGTGGACTTGCCCGCACTGGGAAGCCCGGTGAAAAACACGGTGAAGCCCTGCCGGCTCCGCGGCGGGTAGGTGCGTTCGAGCTCGCGGATCACCTCGGGGAAAGCGAGCCGTGGGGGGATCTCCCGTCCTCGGCCGAGGTGCTCCTTGATTTGCTCGATTGTTGAGGGTAGGGCCTGCTCATCTCTCTCCAGGCGCACCGGTTCCACCCCGGTGTCGTTCTGGTGTTTTTTCAGGCTGGGGTGTTCTTCTTCCGAAAAGAGGTGGGAGCACCCGTAGTTTTTCTGGACAATCGCCCGAAGCAGAGCTTCGGCCGCCCGGGCCTCGGCGAGCGGCAGCAGGCCGAGCGTCGCCATGCCCGCGGGGTAACGTTTTACCGCCGCCTGGAGACAGCGCACCCGGGTGTAGTGGTCCGCGTCTCCGGCCTCGGGCAGGCCCACCGCCGGGTGGATGAGCAGACCGGCTTCCAGCGCTAGAGCGGCCTCGCGGGTGAACTCCTGCTCGGCCCGGTACATGACGCCGCGAGGCTGAAAGGCCACCACCCTGCGCCAACCGGAGTCCTCGAACCGCTTCCTCGTCTCCGCGGGAGTCAGGCGCAGGTCGGTGAAATCGTAGTGTTGAACCGGCTGGATGCCCTCTACGCGGCCTCCCAGGCACCAGGAACCAGCGGCGGCGTCCGGCCGTTCGAACACGTCCTCTATATGAAGGACGGCGACCGCCACTCCTTCCAGATCGCGTAGGACCAGCGTCCCGCCGGCGCATAGGCCCCGGGCCGCTTTCTCGGGCAGATCCAGCGTCAGGGGAACCGGCCAGAAGGTGCCGTCTTGAAGCTTCATGTCGGTGAGCACGCTTTGGCAGTCTGCCCGGGTCATGAATCCCGAAAGGGGCGAGAATCCGCCGCAAAGCAGCAATTCCAGATCGCAAATCTGGCGGGAGGTCAGATTCCAGGACGGCCATTGCCCGGAAAGCTCCTTGAGCTCTTCCGCCCGTTCACTCCCCGCAAAGCAGTCGACCAGGTTGCCCCCGTGAGGGGCGATGAGATGAGACGCCATGAGCGACAGGGTAACAAAAGTCCGTAATCGTTTCCAGGGATCTCGCAATTGCATTCATTCATCGGGTCTGGTATGTCAGCAGTACGGGAGCTGGTATGCCTTACATTCGCCGGAACGCTAAACAAGAAGACCAGGAGCCCGCGGAGGGGCGGGCCGGCGAGGAGTTTCCGCGGCCGTTGCGGACTTCTGCTCTCATCGAAGCGCCGGTCTACCTGCTCGTGTTTTTCACCCCGCTGGCCATCGGCACCGTTCACCTCTGGTCTGTCGCCGTCATGCTGGCGGTTGCGCTTTTCGCCTATTCCGCCCTGGTGCTGAAAAGGACGCGCCGGAAGCAATCCTTACTCTTGTTTCCCATGGGTGTGGCCCTGATTTCGGTCTGTGGTTTGACCCTGCTTCAGATCATTCCACTGCCGCCCTTCCTGATCCGGATTTTAAATCCCGGGGCGGCCGATCTCTTCGACCACGTTCTCGCCGGGACCGGGTTGTGGGGGGAAGGCAACTGGCGAGCACTAAGCCTGGCTCCTCCCGCGACCGCGGTCGAGCTGATTAAGTTTTTGGCCTATGGGTTGGCTTTTCTGGTGGTGGTCAATTACTTCAACGACCGCCACCGGGCCCGACGGTTGATGAAGGCGGTTGCCTGGTGTGGCTTCACGGTCGCCCTGGTGGGCTTCTTCTCCAGACTGTTCGTGGCCAAGGCAATCTTCGGAATTCACCCGGTGGCTCAGGGCACCTTTTTCTTCTCCACGTTCGTCAACCCGAATCACCTGGCGGGGTTTTTGGGACTGTGCTCACCGGTAGCGCTGGGCTTGGCGCTGTCGGCGCGGGATCGCCAGGATCGGGCGCTCTACGGGTTCATGGGTGTGATTGCCGGGGTCGGGGTGTTTATGAGCCTGAGTCGCGGCGGCATTGTGGCTTTCTGTGCGGGTTGTGTATTTCTCTTCATCTTCGCGGCAACCCGGCGTTCCAGGAAGATCCGGCGAGTGGCACTGGTGCAAACGCTGGCGGCGGCGGTGCTGGTGCTGGCGGGATATCTCGCCTACGACACCGTGATCAAGGAGCTCAAGACACTGGGCGACGTAGAGGCGATAGCCGAGGAAAACAAGATCCGCTCCTGGAAAGGGACCCTGCCCATGATGGTGAATCATCCGGTCGTGGGAATCGGCCGGGGGGCTTTTGCCACCGCCTACCCCCGCTACAAGACGGTGGAGTCCCGGCGGACGTTCACCCATCCGGAAAACGGGGTGATCCAAAACCTGGTGGAGTGGGGTCCCGTCGTGGGGGTTTTGTTCATCGGGATGTTCATTCTGGCCTTTATCCTGGCGTTATCCCGGGCGCGGCAGTCATATTCAATGGGGGGATGCCTCGCCGGTGTTTTCATTGTTTCCCTGCACAATCTGGTCGACTTCAACCTGGAGGTGGGCGGGGTGGCCATGCCTTTCCTGGTCGTGTTGGGAATTTTGGCCGCCAGTCCCTTCACCCACGCGGGTGTCCCGCGCCCCGGGGAAACCCGTCCCAGATTCCCCCGCTGGGCGACCGTGGCCATGCTGCCCGTGGTGATTCTGGCCGGATTGGTTTCTGTAACCTATGCGGCATCGCACCGACTGAAGACCGCCACCGACGCCCTGCTGGCCGAGGGAGAGGCACCGGCGGACGAGCCCTGCGGAGAGAGCTCCCTGGGACAAGCCACCTGTGAAATGCTGCGTTACTACCCGACCGACTACATGGCGCCCTTGGTTCTGGGCAAAGCCCACCTGGAAAGCCGGCCCGCCCGGCTCGACCGCGCCATGCACTGGCTGTCGCGGGCTCAATACCTCAACCCCACGTCGTCCGTTATCCACCGGCTTTCCGGCCGGGCGCTGTTTAGGAAAGGGTACGAGGAACAAGCCCTGGTCGAGTACCGCATGAGTGCCGAGTATGACCGTTCGGCGCTCACCGCCACCACGCTGGAAGTGTTTCGGTTGGCGGGCGAGACCGATGCGGTTATCCAGGCCACCCCGCGGGACGCCAAGGCGTTGCTGCAAGTGGCCAAGATTTTCCGCAACCTGGGAAAAGACGAGGCGGCCGTAAAAGCCGCCCGGCAGGCGCTTGACTTGGACTCCACCTTTCTCCCGGCGATGGATCTGCTGGCGGAGACGGCGCTGGCCCAGGAACGCTTCGAGGAGGCCGCCGGCTTTGCCCGCAAGGCCATCGACGTAGACCCTCTCCACGAGCGGGCGCATTTGATTCGGGGCCGGGTCTATTTCGCCCAAAAAGACCTGGAGCAGGCGGAAGACGCCTGGCGGGCGGGTCTGGACCAGGTGCCCGACAGTGCCCGCCTGTCCTACCGGTTGGTAGAGTTGTACCTTTCTCTGGGCCGCCTCAAGCAGGCCGAGAACATCGCCAGCCGGCTGAAGAACTTCGCTCCTACGGACGATCGCAACCAGGCCAGGCTCCTGCTTCTATTGGGCAGAATCCAGGAGGCCAAGGGCTTGTACTTCGAAGCGCGGCGCTCCTACCGCATGGCCACCTCCTTGGCTCCGGACACCCTCCCCTATCTCTATCTGGTGGGACGGATGGAGCAGCGCATGGGCAATTGGAGTGAGGCCGAGCGGGTGTACCGACAGCTGCACCGGTCGAAGTACAAGACCACGGAGATCGAGAAGCGGTTGGCGGTGATCGAAAAAGCCCGTAAATCGGAGAAGAACCAGGCGCTTTGGAAAACCTGGGTGGAAGAGAAACCGGCGCCGGTTGAAAACGAAGAAGACCAAGCTGAATAAATACAAAATGGATCTGGAGCAGGAACTCAACTCCCGGCAGAGGGAAGCGGTGTTACACGGAGAGGGACCGCTTCTGATCCTGGCGGGGGCGGGCAGCGGCAAGACGCGGGTGATTACCTACCGGATCGCGCACTTGATACAGGCGCGAGAAGTGCCGCCCTACCGTGTATTGGCGGTGACGTTCACCAACAAGGCCGCGGGGGCAATGCAGGAGCGGGTAAAGCGGCTGGTGGGGGAAGCCCGGGGGTTGTGGATATCCACCTTCCATGCCTTCGGGGCCAGGGTGCTGCGCCGGCATGCGGAGTTGCTGGGCTACGGCAGGGATTTCGTCATCTACGATGAAGACGACGTCAAGAAGCTGGGAAAGGGGGTATTGCGGGAGCTGGATCTGGATCCGGAGCTGTACCGCGTTGAAAATATGCTGCGGGCCGTGGAGCGGGCCAAACACCGGTTGAAAGGTCCCGGGGAAGGGGGCGTGCAGAAGGGGGAAGAAGCCAACTTCTACGGCCGGTACCAGAAGAGGCTGCACCAGGCCAACGCGTTTGACTTCGCGGACCTGATCTTTCAGACCCACCGGTTGTGGGAGCGGCACACCCCGGTGCTTTTGGAATACCAAGGGAGGTTCGAGCATGTGCTGGTGGACGAGTTTCAGGATACGGACCACGCCCAGTACGGCCTGCTGAAACTGTTGTGTCGCTCCGATGCCAACATCTGCGTGGTGGGAGATGACGACCAGTCCATTTACATGTGGAGGGGCGCGGATGTGTCCCACATTCTCGGATTTAAAAGGAACTACCCGAATGCCCACGTGGTGAAGCTTGAACGTAACTACCGGTCGACCGCTAATATACTGGCGGCGGCGTCTCGGCTGATCGTCCGCAACCGCAACCGGCACGAGAAGACGTTGTGGACCGAGGATGAGCCGGGGATGCCGGTGCAGTTCATGTACCTGGCCGACGAGCGGGATGAGGCCGATTGGGTGGCCCGGACAATCCTCGAGGGCAACCCCAGACAGCGGGACTGTGAACAGCGCCGCGAATCCGGCGGGCCGGGCCAGGTAGCCGTGTTCTACCGGATGAACGCGCAGAGCCGTGCGATGGAGGAAGCCTTTCGTCTATATGGATTGCCCTATGTGGTGGTGGGTGGGACACGCTTCTTCGATCGCAAGGAAGTTCGCGACCTGGTGGCTTACCTGCGCTTGATTACAAACCCGAAAAGCGATCTGGATTTGCTCAGGATCGTCAACGTTCCCGCGCGAGGCATCGGAAAGCTGACCCGGGAGCGGCTGCACGCGGCGGCCACCCGGGCGGATCGCTCCATTTGGGAAAACCTGATGTCGGATGTACACGACGATCTAAGAAAGGCGGAGCGGGAGAAGGTGCTGCGGTTTCGGGATCTGATGGAAGGCTTACGAAAGGAGTCCGCAAACCTGGACCCGGAGGAGATCATCGAGCTATGCATCCAACGCACCGGCTACCTGAAGGCGCTTTCCAAAGAGGGAACCGAGACGTCCATGGCCAGGCAGGAGAACCTGCGCGAGCTGGTTACCGCGGCCATGGAGTTCTCCAGCATGACCGGGGATCATACGCTGGAAGGATTCATGCAACACGTTGCCCTGGTTACCAACGTGGATATGACCCAGAACGGGGCCGAGGCAGTCAGCCTTATGACCTTGCATGCGGCCAAGGGCCTCGAGTTTGACTGGGTATTTATGGTGGGTCTGGAGGAAGGCATGCTGCCCCACTACCGGTCCCTGAAGCCGGATGCAGACGGACACAGAACCCACGGAGGTGTCGAGGAAGAGCGCAGGCTCTGCTACGTGGGCATGACCCGCGCCCGCCGTCGCCTGCTACTCAGCTGCGCGCAGAGCCGGAGTATCTTCGGCAGAACGGAGAGGAACCCGCCGTCGAGATTTTTAGAGGATGTTCCCGGGGTTGGGTACCGGGACCTCTCCGATGAATCCTTTCAAGATGCACCTCCGAGGACGGCTACGCTTGGCTCCGCCGATTTCGATCTGGATGCTGAAGACGAGGTGGCGATCGACTACTGCGACGAATATGCCCAGATTCCCGCAGGCTCTGCGCGTCCAGACGGGCCGGTTGGATGGGTGGGAAAACAGGTCGATCATGCTTCTTTCGGCTGTGGGTTCGTCACCGATGCCCAGTCTTCTTCCCGCGGGGTAAAGCTGGTAATCGATTTCAAATTCGTGGGTAAAAAGGTAGTGTATTCCAACTACGTACGCGTGGTTGGAGAGTGAACGATCCGCGATGTAGAGATTTCAGGGTAGACCGTTTTGGGTAGACCATTCTTGCATGCATGACCACGGCGTGATAGGTACTACGCCTGCTTGACCTGCAGGGAAGGGACCGGATGAAGGCGAGGTGCCCGAATTGCTCGACCTCCTACCGGGTGGCCGATGAGAAGGTGCCGGGCGCGGGCGCTCAAATCAAGTGCCCCAAGTGCAATACCTTTTTCGTGGTCAAGAGGTCCCCGGTGGCACCCGCCCCTTCTACACAGGTACCGAAGGCGCAGCACCAGCAATCCACGCCGTTGGATGCGCTCTCCGGTAAATCCCCGGCGTCGCCAGCGCCGGTGCCCGCTCCCCAGGAAACGCCCGCCGCGGCCAAAAAAGTAGAGCCGGATCGCCAGGCCCGGGGGGTCTCCGCCATCCGTGCGCAGAGCGGCATGAGAACACAGGCGCCAATGGCGCCGACTATGAATGCCTATCGTGTGCGCACACAGAAAGGGCTCACCTATGACTTCTCGACGCGGGAGACAATGATCCGCTGGCTCCGCGAGAAAAACGATCTTACCGGCTGCGAGGCGTCCGCGCCGGGAGAGAAATGGCAGGAGGCTCACGTTTTCATCGAGGCGGTACCGCTGGGCGACGCGGCCGCAGCCAAGATGGCTTTGGCACCCGGGGCAATCCGTTCCGTCCATCCGGAAAACCTGGGCCAGGCCGGGTCGGCTGTTCGACCCGTATCCCCAGAAGCCGGAGTGTTCATATGGGTGACGGTGGGGTTGTCCGCCTTGCTGGTGATCCTGGTTGCGGCGACGACGCTCACCCGATATGGTGTGGTGGATCTATCGTCCTACCTGCCGCTGGAATCCGTGGGAATCCGGGCGCCGGGGCAAACCGCCGAGCGCAATGCATCCGAGGCGCCGGAGGTCACCGATGCGGAGAATCCCGAGAAGGTATTCAGAAAGGCGATAAACTTGGCCCGTCGATCAATTAGGGCCAAACGCTTTTCCAAGGCAGCCCTGGAGTACAACCGGGCTCTCTGCGCCCGCCCGAATTCGGAGGAGGCCCTCGATGGTCTGGTCAAGGCATACAATGGGTTGGGGGATCGGGGCCGAGCGGAGGCCGTGATGGAGAGGGTGCAGGCCATAAAGGGCGAGTGAAGCTCCCCGCGGCTTGCCGCAGGTGATCCCGGCAAAGGCGAGCGGCCTGGTCCGGGCCCTTTGGAAAGAGGTGAGGGATGGATGTCCGATGCGAACGCTGCGGCACCGAGTACGAGCTTAAAGACAACCACGTGACCGAAGAAGGTGTGACTGTAAAATGCAGCACCTGTGGTCACCTGTTCAAGATCCGCAAGAAATCCTTCGTGCTCACCGAACCGGTGATATTGGAAAAGAAGGGGGCGGAAGGAACCGGGGACCGCAACTGGATGGTTCGAAAGGCCGACGGCACCGTCCTTAGCTTCAAGGAGCTGACCACCCTGCAGAAGTGGATCGTCGAGCGCAAGGTGTCGCGGGATGACGAGATATCCAAGAGCGGGGAAACCTGGAAGCAACTCGGCGGCATAGCCGAGCTGGCTTCTTTCTTCCTGGTGGTCGACGCCGCGACGCCCGGTGCGCCGGCGGCGGCCCCGATGACCGCGGCTCCGGCCCGGACGCCCACCACCCAGCCGCTTCCCGCCGCCACGCCTCCCTCCCAGCCGCAATCGCCCGTGCCGACGCCCGCCTACCCGCCTCAACCCGCCCAGCCAGCGGTCACGCCACCTTCCCAGCCAGTCATTCCGACGGTCGCGCCATCCACCCAACCCTCCGAGCCTGACAGTTGGGGCACCCAGGAGTTCGCCGGGGACGACGACGTAGTGAAGAAATGGAAGAAGCGCGGGCGCCGCAAGTGGTTTTTGATTGTCCCCTTGTTGGCGATCGTCGCGGGCGTATGCGGGTGGTACCTGGTTTCCACGGAATCGTTCATGAGCGTGGTCCACTCGATCGCGGGCAAACCGGAAGCGATAACCGAAGCGGCCGTGGCGCAATACAAAACGGGCCAGGCCCACTTCCTGAAAGACTCCAAGGGTGAATTGGAACTAGCCATCAGGGATATCAACGCCGCCGTAGCCGCAACCGGGGGCAAGTACCCCGAGGCCATGGCGGTCCTGGGCGAGGTCCACGTCACCCGGGCGGCAAAGCACGACCTGTGGATCAATGCACTAGACCAGAAGATCGCCGCCCTGGATTTACAAATCGAGGCGCTGAAACCCAAGGACGGCTCGGAACCCCGGAAGGAGGTCCTGGAGAAAATCGCTCCCCTGCACAACCAGAAGGTGGGGATCCAAAAGGAACGCAACGTGCGGGTGGACGCCGCCCGCAAAGACCTGGACGCAGCCAAGCGCTACATCGACGCAGCCCAGGAAGCGGATCCCCTGGCCTTCGCCCCCCAGCGGGCCCGGGTGGATTACCTGCGGGTGCTCAAGGTCGGCCGCGACCAGATTGAGCGGCCACTGAAAAAGGCACAGACCGTCAAGCCCAACGACCCGGGACTGCTTTACGTGGAGGGGGCCTTGTACGCAGACGATAAAACCTCACTGGATCTGGCGGCCGGCAAGCTCACCAAGGCCATCGAGCTCACGCCCGAGCTGCTCCGGGCCCGCTACCTGCTCGCCGAGGTGCTGATTGAGCAGAAGCGACCCGACGACGCCAAGATCCATCTCCAGCACATCGTGCAGGCAAGCCCAGCTCACGAGCTGGCCCGAGATCTTCTCGCCACCTTGGAGAAGCCCCCCGAGCCCGAGAAACCCAAAGTGCCCGGCCAGCCCGACACGTTCGAAGGGTGGATGAAGCTGGCGCAAACCCTGCAGGACCAGGAGCGGACCAAGAAGGCCCTGGAGGCCTACGCCGCCGCCCTGGAGCTAAAACCGGACGACCCGAAGGCCCTCACCGGCCGGGGCTTTTGCTTCTTCGACCTGGGGCAGCTTAGAAACGCCGTCAAGTCCTTCAGGCAAGCGCTGAGGAAGAAACCCCGGCACGGCAACGCCATCATCGGCCTGGCCGAGGTGCACAAAGACCGGGGCGACACCGACAACGCCATCGAGTCTTACCAGCGCTACCTGGAAACTTTCCCCAACGGCCCCGAGGCCGCGCTTGCGGAGAGGAATATCAAGGAACTGCAGTAGGCTCTTAAGGAGACAAACATGCCGTTGAAACCCACCAGCAAGGAAGACGAATACTTCGCCCGCGAGGAGGCCGTAACGCTGCGCAAGCTGGCCAACAAGACCCAGCAAGAAATGGCCGCGGACGAAAAGAAGAAGCTCAAGGATCTGCACTGGATGCACTGCCCCAAGTGCGGGATGCAGCTGCACACCATCGTCATCAACAAGGTCGAGGTGGACCGGTGCTTCTCCTGCGGCGGTATCTACCTCGACGACGGCGAACTGGAAAAAATCTCCGGCCGCAGTAGCTCCTTCTTCGAAGAAATGAACAACGTCTTCAAAAAAGACTGAGCCACCCCACGCATCTGTTGTACTACAGATACTTCTTGAGAAGTCCGACTTTCCGGTTGAAGGCTTCGATGCGCTGATCATACTCGGCAGCCATGCGGAAGCGGGTGGGCCAGTAAGTATTATACTCGTCCCACTGGGCGTTGAGTTCGGAGATTTCCTTCTGCTGCTGCTCGATCCAGGTGAAGTATTTTAGGTTGTGGATTCTCCTTCTGCCCCAGTGATCCAGCTCCTCCATGTTGTCGGTCTTCTGGCCCAATAGGCTTACGTGGAAATCCAGCTCGGCCTGACGGTCGGTGTACTCGCCGTTTCCCTGGCGGGCTTCCTCCAGGCGAGAGTCATAGAGTTCCATGGAGTCGGTAAAGACGGTGAACAGGACGTCGTGTTCATCCAGTTCGAACCACTTGGCTGCCTTGATGCAGGTCAGCAGGTTGCTGATGCTGGAGATGCCCAGAAGATCCAGACGGGAAGTGGTTTCATGGTCGACGCCTTGTTTTCCCAAAAAGACACGACCGGCGGGTTCGTTGAATAGGCGGATCAGGGCCATGGGGTCTTTATCGTCGACTGCGACTATCATGTCGGTGTTTCTCACGTTGTGGATCCAGGGGACGTGCTTGTCACCGATGCCTTCGATGCGGTGGCCACCGAAGCCGCAGCGTAGTTGGGTGGGGCACTGCAGGGCCTCGGAGGCAATTACCTTGCTTTGTGGGTAGATTTCCTTGAGGCGATCGCCGGTGGCAATGGTGCCGGCCGAGCCGGTGGCGGAGGTGAAGCCGACGAAGCGATCGGAGGAACCCATGACCTCGGACAACACTTCCTGGATGGCGGAGGCGGTGACCTCGTAATGCCACATGCCGTTTCCGAACTCGTCGAACTGGTTCAGGACCACCACGTCGTCGCGCTGCTCCCGCAACTCCCAGCACTTGTCGTAGATCTCCTTCACGTTGGACTCGCAGCCCGGGGTTGCGATGATTTCCGAGCCGATGGATTTCAGCCATTCGAAGCGCTCGCGGCTCATGTCCTCGGGCAGAATGGCCACCGACTCGCAGGCAAGGAGTTTCGCGTTGTAGGCCCCGCCGCGGCAGTAGTTGCCCGTCGACGGCCAGACGGCCTTCTGGGTGGTGGGATCGAAGGTGCCAGTCACCAAGCGCGGGGCCAGGCAACCGAAGGTGGCGCCGACCTTGTGCGAACCGGTGGGGAAGTACTTGCCAATCAGGCCGAAGATGCGGGCCTTCACACCGGTCAGGGCGCGGGGAATCTCCAGGTAGTTCACCCCGTGGAAGGTGCCGGTTTCCGGGTCGTTCTTCCAGGTGATACGGAAGAGGTTTCTTGGGTGAACGTCCCAGAGGCCGATGCCCTTCAGCTCCTCCTGGATTTTGGCCGGAATCTTGGACGGATCCTTGTTTTGAGCAAACGTCGGGATGATGATGCCGCGCTCGCGGCAGCGCTCGGCGGTCCGGTCCACTTGCTCCTGGTTCACCTTGGTCATGACACTTGCCCTCCAAAAAACAGATAAGAACCTACCACGGCTTGTCGCGCCGGACAAGAAGGGATATAATTTCCGCCCATGCAGGAAGCTCGCTACTACGAAAAGACCGCGGAAGGGGTTCGCTGTCTTCTGTGCCCACACAACTGCCCCATCAAGTCCGGAGAGCGCGGCATTTGCGGGGTGCGGGAGAACCAGGATGGGACTCTCCAGTCGCTAAACTACGCCAAGGCCATAGCCGTCCACAACGATCCAATCGAGAAGAAGCCGCTGTTCCACGTCCTGCCCGGATCGGTGTCCCTGAGCGTGGCCACGGTGGGCTGTAATCTGAAATGCGCCCATTGCCAAAACCACGACATCAGCCAGTATCCCCGGAGCACCCGGAATCCGCCCGGCCAACCCGCTCCCCCCGAGGCCATCGTCGCGGCCGCCCTGAAGGCGGGCGCTGAAACCATCTCCTTCACCTACTCCGAACCCACCATCTTCATGGAATGGGCCCAGGACATCGCCAACCTGGCCGAAAAGGCGGGGGTTCGCTGCGTTTCGATTACCAACGGCTACACCTCCGAGCAGCCCATCCGGGACATCGCTCACAACCTCATCGCCGCCAATGTGGACCTGAAGTCCTACCGGCAGGAGTTCTACCACCAGACCTGCGGCGCCAAGCTTCAGCCGGTTCTGGACACGATCAGGCTGATGCGCAGCCTGGGCATCTGGGTAGAGGTAACCACCCTGATCATTCCCGGCCTTAACGACAACCCCGCGGAGCTGAGGGAGCTGGCCGAATTCCTGGTGTCGGTGGACGCGGCCATCCCCTGGCACCTGAGCCGTTTTCATCCCGACAACCAGATGCTCGATCGATCCCCAACCCCGGTCGCGACCATCGCCAAGGCCCGGGAGATCGGGCACGCGGCCGGGCTGCGCTTCGTGTACTCGGGCAACGTCTGGGGTGACGCGGGCGAGCATACCCGCTGCCCCGGTTGCCACGCGGTGATCATCGAGCGCTTCGGGTTCTCCGTGCGGCGTAACCTGATCGAGGACGGCAAGTGCCCCCAGTGCGGGGAGACAATAGAAGGAATCTGGGAATGAGGCTTACTTTTTCTTGTTGATTTTGAAGGCGTACAGCTTCATATCGCCGGAGGTTACGTAGAGGCGGTCGCCGTCGAAGACGGGGTCGCTCTCAATCTTGTAGCCGGTCTTGGTGGAGAAGAACAATTCACAGGTAGTGCGATTCAAGCCGTAGATGTTCCCATCCCCCTGGCCTCCCCCGAAGAAAACCAAATCTTGGAAGAAGGCGCCATAGCTAATCACCGGCCCCTTGGCGGTGAAGTGACACGTCTCTTTACCCGTCTGGGTATCGATGGCATAGAAATTGTTGTCGCTGGAACCAATGAAAACTACCCCGTCAATAACCCTCGGAGAGCTGATAACATCGTCTCCCGTCTTGAATTTCCACAGCACTTTCTTTCCGGTGGCGGTGTCAACGGCGTAGACGTGGTCATCTTTCGATCCGAAAAAAACCGCGCCGCCTTCGACCGCCGGGCTGGAGGTGATTCCACCACCGGTCTTGAACCGCCATTTCATTTTGCCGTCGGCCGTACGGAGAGCATAGAGATAACCATCCAGGTTGCCCACGTATAGCACGCCGTCCTTGATCGCCGGGGCCGAGTAGGAGAATGCACCCGGCTTGGGATCCAGCGGAGGCCCGGCGGCCGCTTCATTCTTATTCTCTTCTTCCCCTTCCTCTACCTTCGGTTTTGCTACGGCGGGGAACTGCCAGATTTTCTTTCCTGTAGCGGCTTGCAGGGCATAGACGTGGCCATCATAGCTGGATGTGTAAACGACGCCATCCAGCAGAACGGGATCGGCCTTGACTCGTTCCCCGGTCACGAATTTCCACTTAAGCTGACCCTTCATGTCCACCGCGTAGAAAGTCTGGTTTGTGGCACCGAAGAAGATCAGCTTTCCGTCCGTAGCCGGGCGAGAGAAGATCTGTGAGCTGGACACCTGGTAACGCCAGCGCGCCTGGCCGTTCTGGCCTACTGCGTGCAGCGTCCCGCTCTCGGAACCGAATACGATCAAGTCCCCCGTCACAAGGGGGGTGGAATAAATCGGAGAGCTAATGGGGAACTCCCAGAGCTTCTCGATTTTTGGTGTGCATCCGGCGGTCAGAACCAAAACGGCTGCAAGCATCAACCTGGGAACCGGCTTCTTCATGATTCCCCCTCTCTAGGGCAGTTTTTTGCTATTTACCAACATCACCCCATATCAAATGTCTGCGGTAAGTGTCAAATGTTTGTCAATGTCAAATGTTTGGCAAATTCCGGATGTTCAACAGCTCAACTAAAATGTGGGCACCGGTGGAAAAACAGTGGTTTTCTTGACAGGTCTGTTGGTGTAGGATAGAGTCCGACAGGTAGGAGATGGTGCCACAATAAACCACGTAGTAAGGAGGGTCGGTCATGAGAGCCACGAGAGAAAGGCGGGAGTTCCTCCGGACGGGTATCAACGTGTTTATCAACGAGAATTTACATTCCAATTCCCAGATGGCTCGGGCGATGGACATCTGCGAGAGCGGGCTGTGCTACATCAAGCCCTCCGGGCCATTCGAGCGCCACGGGTACAATGTCAACGTGGAGTTCTGCCTGCCGGACGAGGTCAAGCCGCTTCGGACCAAGGCGCGGGTGGTTTACGATCGCCTGGATGAGAACACTCACAAGACGGCGGTGGTGTTCACCCAAATAGAAACCCAGGATGCCAACCGGATCCGCGATTACGTCATCCGTCGTAAACGCGCCGAACTCTTCGACCAGATCAAGAATGAGCACCTACAAGAGACTCTGGGTTAATCAGTCGCCGAGTTTTTCTTCGATTTCGAACAGCGGCTCGATGTCCACGGGGATGTCCTTTAAAGAATCGATCACGCCCTTGAGTTCCGCGTTTATATGTGTGTACTTGTCAATGAACGCCATCGCCTTTTCGTAGTCGCCCAGAGCCAGGATGAGAAGAATCTTCCGAGCAAGCTCTTTCACTACCCCGGGCACCTTCTGCATGTCCACGGAGTAACACTTATCTTCTTGATGATAACGGTAGGCCCCTTTTTCGAGCAGGTAGTTGAAAGCGATCAGGTTAGCCCGGCCGTGCGACTCATACACCCCTAACCGGATGGAGCGGAAAGCCCCCGCCAGAAACGACACGAACGTTTCGTGCCGCAGCCGTTCGGGTATTTCCTTCCGGTCGATCAGAAAAAGCGTGTTGTAAACCCCCAGCACATCCGCCTTGGCCTCCTCAATGGTCGTATACAACTCCTTGAGCCGGAAGTTGACCGGCACCCTTTTCCCCTGGTGGAGAATCAGACCTGGGCCGAGCCCATGCGATATCTCGTGCATCAAGGTGTGATTGAAATAGGCGTCGAAGGTCACTAACTCTTGTTGGTCCTTCGAAACCACCCGCCGGGAGATCGGCGCGAGGATGGCGTCGAACTTGGCATGGCTCATGTTCTTCAGCATCACCTTCTTGGAGCCCTTCTGCTCGCGAACCACCTCGTCATTGGGAAGATTGAACGCCAGAGTCTGCGCCCCCGCACGGGTGTCGCCGGCGGAGTAGATCAAATCGGTTACCAGGATGGGCGAAGAAGTGCACCGCTCGAAGTTCTTGTGCCGATCCTCGATGGGCAGGTGGGCTTCCATGTCCTTGACGTAAGCGGCTATCTTTAAAAGTTTCCGACTCTCCTCGGGGTCCCGGACGGCAATGAAGCACTCGAAGGCGGCCTTGTAGTTGAACAGGAGATCCTCATACACCTCGTAGGGCCCGACGGTTACCTCCAGCCGCGAGTCCTTCACGTCCATCCAGTCCATATCGCTCTGCCGGTACTGGTTGGAAAGAAATGCGTCCGCGCGGCTGCGGAGGTATTTCGCCAGGCTCTGGTTCTCTACCTGTTCGGACGCTCGCTTGAGGAGATCGGACGCCGACCGCAGCCGGTCCCGGTACGCCTCCGAATAGGGCACGGCAATCAGGCCGTCGCCCTGGCGGCGGATGATAGTGAAACACCCCTGGAACGCATCCTTCTGGTCCGGGTTCTTCTCGATCCACGCAAGGAACTCCCCCTTGGCCATGTCCTCCGGATAAAACGTGGCCCCAGGTGGCCGGGCGGGCACTTTCAAGAAAGGCTCCATCTCGTCCAAGCGATCATACGGGCCGTAGTTGATAGCCAGGTAGCGGGCCAAAAGCCGCTCCGATTGGCCCCGGGCTTTCTCCAGCTTCCTCCGCAACCCGGGGCCGATGCTGGAGGCCTGTTCCCAGAACAGGTCGTCCATGCTGCGCGCGACCCGGTACAATAGCGAGATCGCCTGCTGCTCCTTCTCGCTGAAGATTAACGGGTCGTATGGAATTCGAACCTGGACATAACGGCCGAGCTTCTTCTTCAAAACCTCGTCATCGAACGCCGGCTGAACCATGACTTCCTCCCGGCCGGTGGATTCTTCCAAAATCTCCTGTTTTTGCCCCGAACATCCAACGATCGGGCAACCGGTGATCAGGATAAGAATGTATAGGCTTCTTCTCATAACACTCCTCCCTGGCAATTCGCATGTATCAACCGCCCGCCCAAAAGTCAACCGCCCGCCCAAAAGTCACCCGCGGGCACCGGTGGACTGGGATTCTCCCGCCGCGTATAACATAAATTTTCCTCAAATATTGTTTGACATGCCGGTAAAAAATAGATAAAGAACGTTTTGTGTTTATAAATTAGGTGGAGGTGTCCATGGCCAGAAAGACCAACATCCAACTTCTTCTCGACTCCCTCTTTTCCCAGATTGGCTCCGAGGTGGCCCGGGGGGTGGCCGACGGGTTGGCCCGATCGGACTTGATGAAAAACCTCCAATCTCTCTCCCGTGGCACTAAAAAGTCCCGTTCCGCCACTAGGCCGGGCAAGGCAACCAAAGCGGGCAAGGCAACCAAAGCGGGCAAGGCAACCAAAGCGGGCAAGACCACCAAGACGGGCAAGACCGCCAAAAAGCGTGGCCGACCCAAGAGCGAAGCCAAGACCTGCTCGGTCAAGGGCTGCACGAAGCCCGCGCGGGCGAAGGGATTATGCGCGAAGCACTACCAGCAAAATCGCTACTCCCAACTCAAGAAGAAACCAATAACCAAGAAAATCAAGAAAATCAAGACGGCCAAGAAGGTCCGGGGGAAAACGGCCAAGCGCAAGTCCAGTAAAGCCAAACCAGCCAAGGCCTCCAACGCCGGGGCCAAGATCTGCAAGGTGAATGGCTGCAACAAGAAAGTCCACGCCGGTGGTATGTGCGGCCAGCACTTCATGGCCTGGGTGCGCTCGAAGAAAAAATAGCAAAAAGCTCGTCGACCAGCCGCTATCTCTGCATCATCTTAAGTAATCCCGGGCAAAAACTTACTCCTGTTCAAGCAACCAGGATTGACCTCAATCTCCCACTGGTGCCCCTACGTTTCGATTTAACCTGTTGACTTCCCAAAGGAACTCAATATACGCGGTGCCACTATACTAGTGAGATAATTTACTCGTGGTCCTCTCGTAAGTG
>JAUXGL010000067.1 GCA_030622135.1 Deltaproteobacteria bacterium | reverse complement strand
TCTTTTCGGAGAATATGGCCAGAGAGCAGTACATCGAGTTGGCCCAGACCATCGGTGACGAGATCCAAGCCGGCGCGGACGGCATCGTAATCGGCCACGGTACGGACACCATGGGCCACACGGCCGCAATACTCAGCTTCATGATTCAAGACAGCCCCGTGTCCATCGTGCTGGTCGGCAGCCAGCGCAGCTCGGACCGCCCGAGCAGCGACGCCGCCCTCAACCTGATCCACTCAGTCCGCGCTGCCGCCTACGGAAACATCGCCGAGGTGCAAATCTGCATGTTTGGACCGACATCCGACCGCTACGCCCTGCTGCACAGAGGAACCCGGTGCCGCAAGATGCACAGCTCCTACCGCAGCGCCTTTCGTACCATCGGGGACATTCCCCTTTGCATGGTCGGCAGGGAAAGTTTCGAGTACATCTCCGACGACTACCAAAAAAGGGAGCCGGGCCGGCAGGTGAAAATCGACGCGGTCTACAACGATCGCGTCACCATCCTGTACTACTACCCGGGAATGGATCCCGATCTGATCGAGGCCCTGGTCGAGAAAGGCTACCGCGGCATCGTAATCGCCGGCACCGGCCTCGGCCACGTCAACAAACCGCTATATCCGGCGCTGAAAAGGGCGGTTGAACAGGGCGTGCACATCGTGATGGCGGTGCAAACCCTCTGGGGCTATGCACAGATGTACGTCTATGACACCGGGCGCGATCTCCTGGATGTCGGCGTCGTGCCCCTGGACAACATGCTGCCGGAAACCGCCCTGATGAAACTCTGCTGGGTGCTGGGACACACGGACGACCACGGCAAAGTGCTGAAAATGATGCGCAACCCGATCAACCACGAAATCACCGAGCGCGAACCGCACAACGGATATCTCATCCTCCAGGGGGGGCTACCCGAAACCGAGGAGTTCGTCACTTCGCACTGGAAGTGAGGCAGTTCGCAAAAAGGGGAAGTCTGTCATGAATACAACCGATTTAAAACTCGTCCTGGCAAACCCGATATCGATGTTTCTGGACAAGTCGCAGGAGGAGTTCACCAGAGACGACCTGCTGCGGGTCATCGAAGAAAAGGACATCGAGCGAATCGGCTTCCACTACACGGCGCTGGACGGCAAGCTGAAGGAGCTCAAGCTCCCCATCGCCAACCGTAAGCAGGCGGAAATCACACTGGCCGAGGGCGAGCGAGTAGACGGCTCCTCCCTGTTCAAGGGAATGGTGGACACCTCCCTGTCCGATCTGTACGTCGTCCCCATATACCGTACCGCCTTTTTGAATCCGTTCGAACCGGGCAGCCTGGATTTCCTCTGCCGGTACGTCACCCAGGACGGCGAATTGGCGCCGTTTGCCCCCGACACGATTCTTACAAGAGCCAACCAACTGTTTAGCGAACGCACCGGACTCGAGCTACACGCCATGGGCGAGTTGGAGTTCTTCCTGATAGGCGAGAGCGAGTACGGCATCTTCCATACGCAGAAACAACACGGCTACCACGCTTCTTCGCCCTTTGTAAAAAGCGGACAGATTCTGAACAAGATGATTCACCACATCACCCAGATCAGCGGCCATGTGAAATACGCCCACAGCGAGGTAGGCTACATCGACAGCATCCGTAGCGACCTCCCGGAGATACACGGTAAATGCGGGGAGCAACTGGAGATCGAATACCTGCCGCGCCCGGTAGAGGAAGCCGCCGACGACCTGGTCCTGGGCCGGTGGCTAATCCGCAACATCGCCTACCAGCACGGGTGCGTGGCCACCTTCGCTCCCAAGATCGAGGAGGGCGTGGCCGGAAACGGGCTGCACTTTCACATGGCGCTGATGCGGGATGGAAAGAACATCATGACGGGCGAGGATGGCCGGCACTCGACCGAGGCGAAGGGGCTCGTGGGAGGGCTTTGTCACTACGCCGAATCCCTGACCGCGTTCGGCAACACGGTTTCCTCGGCGTACCTACGCCTGGTTCCCGACCAGGAGGCCCCCACCCGCATATGCTGGAGCGACCTGAACCGCAGCGCGATGATCCGGGTTCCACTGGGATGGTCGAAGGTGAACAACCTGGCCAAGCAGATCAACCCCCAGCAAAAGCAAGAGCTCTCGACCATTCGCAACCGGCAAACCGTCGAGCTGCGCAGCCCCGACGGAAGCGCCATCGTCCACCTCGTGCTGGCCGGAATCGTCATGGCGGCGGAATGGGGAGCTTCGAATCCCGATTCGATAGCATTGGCCGAAAAGCTTTACGTCACCGGCAACGTGTTCAGGGACCAAGCGCTTTTGAAAAGGCTGCCCGCCTTGCCTTCCAGTTGCGTGGGATCGAGCCGAGTCCTTCTGGAGAAACGCCGACTCTATGAACGCGAAGGCGTTTTCCCCCCCAGCGTAATCGACTATATCGCCAGGCTCCTTTGCAACCAGAACGACGAATCCATGAACCAGAAACTGGCCGACCTGCCCGCGGACGATCGCTTGCATGAAACCAGAAAGATCATGCACAGGTGCCTCCACGAACAATAGAAACCCATTGCAAATCCCTACCCAACCTGGGTACGACCAATCTCGCTTTTGACTCGGTTTTCGGCCAGGGGGGCTATTTAGAACCCAGGAGTGCTTCCACTCGTTGGAGTTGAAATGAAGAGGGGAATCATACCCGCTCTTGTCCTTGCCTTTATTTGCGCCGCGCCTCCAAGCCTCAGCGGCGACCGTCCCATCATCGCCGTGTTCGATGTGCAAACGAAGCGTTTGAAATTGTCTGGGGACATACTGGATGCCCTTGCCGATTATCTGGCCTCGATGTTGACCGAGAAGGATAAATACCAGGTGGTACCGAGAAACGAGCTCAAAAAGCGGCAACGTCAGGCTCCACCAGGCGCTAGAATACAGAACGCCTGCTGCAGTGTATCAAAGTTGATCGATGCCTGATATGATGTCGTTGATATGGATCCCCTTTCGACGGAGATTTCTGGTAGTATCGTTGCAATAGTGGAGAACCTTACTGATGATTCGCATGCTTTCGATTCTCATTCTTTGCCTTCTAATTTCGGGAACATTTTCAGCCTGTGAAGAAAGATTAGTCTGCAAGCTTGGACCCAGGTCCAACGAAAAGATTGTAGCGGAGCATTCACTGGAGAACATCAACGACTTCATTGTGGACATGACTGTGTTGGTTGACGGCAGCTATATCTTTGCCGGTTATACTGACGACAGTGGATGGTTTAGACCCTGGATGCGTAAACTGGGAGCTGATGGGCTCGTATCAGATCTCAGATTATACAAGGAGTCTGCATATCAGAGCGTTCACAGCCTTGAAAACGGAAACCTACTTGCTGCAATGTTAGATAATCTGCAGGAGCTTGATGGTAACCTGGGTGAAGTATGGACAAGCCCTTTAGACAGTTTTGCTTTTTACGCAAATACAGGTGCGACTGGCTTCGCACTGATTCAAAAAGAGAATGTCGACGACTTGTTCATGTCCAGATTCGATTCTAGTGGGAACATAATGTGGGAGTACCATGACATTGGTCAGGTCGGGTCTAGATTTGATTATCCAGTCCTACTTCATGACGGAAGCATTGTTGTTCTTGACAGTACTTCATCCGAGAACAGACAAAATGTGAAAGCGTTCGATTTGAATGGCAACGAAATCTGGTCAAATTCGTTTGATATAGAAGACTGTCGGAACTGCTATGTGATTGCATCGGCACCTATGCCGGGTGATGGCTTTGCGGTGGCATGGAGAGACGGCTATGAGTTAACCAATGTTGAGTTTGTTGGAAAGGTAGGAATGCAAGGAGATAAGGAGTGGACCCACGAACTCCCGTACAGAGGAAAATGGCTCTCCTCACGTTTATGTGGGTGAAAATCGCCAAGAATCTCAGGGGAAACACCCGGCCAAGACTGGCCGGGCTGTACAAACAGCCCGGCTTGGATGCCGGAGGGCGCCGCCAAGCCCGCACCAGTCAAGGGTCGCCGGAGGCGACGAGCGAAGCGAGCTTGCCCTTGACTTGGCGGGCTGCGGTGCCAGGCGGCTCGGGTATGCTGCAGGGAGGCTGTCCTGAACGGCGATCAGCATTTGGATGCCACTAACGGCGCCAGAAACAGCATTTAGCCTGTGATAACATGCTGTTGCAGCGATGCACATACCAAGAATCACCCACATAAACGCTAGGAGAGCCAGGAAAATTGATGACGGTTGCAGGAACGCAGGACGGTTCAGTTGTACTGGCTGGAACCACCTGCATGCCGGATGACCGAGACCGAGACATCTGGGTTTACATACTGGACTCAGGTGGGAAGAAGATTGCCGAGTATCTGTTTGGAGAGGATGGAGAGGGGTATTCGTCTGCTGTGCACGTTGACGACAAAGGTTGTATCTCTATAGCTACACATGAATCAAAGATGATCAACGGGCGGCTCAAGTCACCTGGCAAAGTTATCTGGATTCCACAGCCTGGCAAGAGCTGTTCGCCTGCTTTTGCAGAATAGAAAAATCCCCGAATGTAGGTAACCGTCCGACCCGCCACGTCTAGTCACAGGCCTCCCTTCAAGTCATGATCAGCGTATGATGGGGCAGTTTCGCCTTAATCCGTTGAAAATGTGAACGCAGATCAGGGTGGCTGCCAGAGGTGTGGTAGCAGGTCGTCGATTTGCGATTGTGGATGGTCTTGGATCCGGATCAGCACGTCGGTCAGGTAGGCTTGCGGATCAACGCCGTTGATCTGGCATGAGCTGACCAGGCTCTGGAGCACAGCCAAGTTGTGGCCGGCACCGTTGGGAGGGGGGGGACGGAGGTTGTGTAATTGCCCGGATTGATTACGGATCGGGTGCCTCCGTCCCCGTTTGTCCCCTCTCAGAAAATCCTTTTGTTCGTAAGCGTCCGGAGAACCCCATAGGTGTCAGTACTTGGCATCCAGCTCAAGAACCCTCTTGATAAAAGAACTCAATGTCTTTGTTTTTCGCGGAACCACCTGTCTTGCCGTCCGCACCAAGGGAAGATATTGAGAAACCCTTGTGAAGTACGTTATATCGGAAATGATATCCCCATTCGTCTTTATATTCTGACAAAAGTCCCTTTTTCTTCAGCGTTGAAAGCTCATCTGGATATTTTGAGTATCTTATTCTGTAGGTATCAACTACCTTGGCAACGTTCACTAATCGGAGTTTAGTGATAATCACACGGGCATTATTAATGAAATCTTCTCTCGGATCTTCACGAAGTTTTCGTAAGTCCTTATGAACACCAAGCCTCCTAGCTTCATGGGAAAGGACTCGCCAGTCTTGGAGGAAACTACCAAGTCCGGTTTTCTTCGCTAACTGTCTGATTGCGTCGATTTCTTTTTTCAGCCGATTGTACTCTGTATCTTCTCCCGCAAATAAAGACCCAAGGTTTTGGAACGAAATGTACAAACCCAACAACACTATAACCAATTGCTTCATACCATCCTCGTTTGGTGCAGACTTGGCATGGTCAAATGTATCTGTCCGAGGAACATAGCCGATTTAAGTCTCGTGGACAAGAGGATTCTGAGGTGGACCCCATTGTCTGGACCAAAATGGGGCTCAGTTAAGGAGGAACCTGCCCGGGTTTTAGAATAGAAAATAGAATAGTCGTCGTAGAGCCGTTCACCGGAGGCGACCGAAGGGAGCCTCCGGGAAGGGGGTCCGGGGGGAGACTGAAAACCTGTGGATTGCATGTTATTGCCTGTGTAAATCATCTGTCACGCGGCCTCTCTGAGCAACCCATCATAGAAACTCGCGGGCGTCTGATAACCTAGCGCCTTGTGAGGGCGCTTGTCATTGAAGAACCGCATATAGCGGGCGATGCCCAGGCGTGCTTCCTGCATGGAGTCGTAGGCGTTGAGATATACCTCCTCGTATTTGAGTGAGCGCCAGAGTCTTTCGACGAAGATGTTATCCATGCAGCGCCCCTTGCCGTCCATGCTGACTTTAATTCCTTGGTTGAGCAGGACGCTTGTGAAGTCCTGGTCGGTGAATTGCGAACCCTGATCCGTGTTGAATATCTCCGGCTGGCCATAGCGTGCTAGCGCCTCGTGCAACGCCTCCACGCAAAATGATGTCTCCAGCGTATTCGAAAGCCGCCAGGCCAAAACTCGGCGAGAATACCAGTCAATGATCGCCATCAGGTAGGCGAAACCATGCGCCATCGGAATGTAGGTGATGTCTGATGCCCAAACCTGGTTGACCCGGGAAATCTTCAATTTGCGGAGCAAATAGGGGAATACTGCGTGTTCTGGCGCAGGCTTGCTCGTATTTGGTTTCGGCGCAGTGCTCTCTAGGCCCATCAGCCTCATCAGACGCTGCACCCGCTTGCGGTTGATAGTTTGCCCCTCGTCCTTAAGGGTATGCATCATCATACGACTGCCAAAAAATGGATGCTCCAGATGAATCTCGTCCATATGGCGCATCAACGCCAATTCCTCGGCATCCTGGCCGACTGGCTCGTAGTAAAGACTCGACCGATTGACACTGAGCAGCTCGCACTGACGACGCATAGACAACGAAATGCAGGGCTCGACGAACGCGCGCCGCGCTTTCATCGAAATCGACCGAGCCCGTTTGATAAAAAATCGCGCTCGACCGTCAATTCTCCGATCTTTTTCAACAACTCGCCTTCGCGCTCCGACGTATCCCCGGCACTGCCGGCCTCGGCATCGAAAGCCCTGGCGAGATTTTCCAAAAGCTGGCGCTTCCATTTGTAGACCACGTTGGCATGGACCTTGTGCTTCCGCGAGATCTCTGCCACCGTCTCTTGCTCGCGCACTGCTGCCAATGCGACCTTCGCCTTGAATTCGGGACTGTGCTTCTTTCGCGTCTTCTTCATTGCTCCTGCTCCTTTCTTGGTTGGAGCAGGTTCCAATGTACACCTTAACCCCTGGTCTGAAAAGTGGGGTCCACTTCATTCGGACCAGAGACGTTGCTGCAACTCAGGGACCTCGTTCAGTACTGGTCGGGATGGGGTCGGGTCTGGTCACTTGACACTTGGGTGGGTTGAGCGTATCCCTCGTTCATGCCCCGCACGAAAAGAGAAGGTGAAGGGTTGGAGCGAGCGCTTTCTTGCACAGGATAAGTGGCAAGTGACCAGACCAGACCCCGTTTTCCCTCTTTACCATGGCCCCCAACGCACGCAACGGATATAAGCCCCTGATAAGCCGACAAAATCATCCTTTTTGGCGTATCCAACCGATCCGGAATGGAAATTCACCACACCGGCTTTAGGGCTAAGCGTATCCTGCGGCTTGCTCGTCGAAGACCAGAATAAATCGGAAAATGTGCCGCCGAAGTCGTCAGGATCTATGGCCGGGTCGCACCGGGTCGCGTCCACCAGGCTGTCCAGCTCCTTGATGTCCGGCAGGCGCCAGTCGTCGTATCCCGCGTACTCCAGGCCCTCGCAATAGACCAATGCTTCTTTCCAATAGTGGCACTTTGTTGACGATACGGTCCTCTGCCACATGAGGCCGGTCAGCTGGTCCAGGACCGTCTTCTCCGGAGCGGTTCCCTCCTCCAAGTACGTCGGGGTTCGGGGAGTGCCGCGCACGCACCTTACGTGATGCCAGGACATCATGCTGTCCTTATCCTCGCTCACCACCCCACTGCAGACGACGAAATTGACCACCCATACTTTGTCATTATTAAACGGATCCGGACACACATCCTCCGTTCCCGTCCAGAACTTTTCCACCGGCGTTCCCGGGAATGCGTCGATGTCGATTGCGGGGGAGGCAGTCCGGCCGAAGTCGACCAGTGAGAACAGCTCGTGTCGGTCCGGCAGCCGCCAGTCGTCGTAGCCGGCGTACACCAAACCAAGGCACCAGTCGCGTGCGTCTTCCCAGTGATACTCACTGGTGTGCGTGCGCCGCCACTGCAGGCCGGTCACCCAGTCCATTACCACCTCCTCGCCAGTGCCCGCCGGATCGAGCACCCCGAAGCGCTCGTCCGGGCCGTGAGTCAGGTCCCAGCCGTACTGGGCGTCCTGACCGCACCCCTCTATGATGGCGCACTCCGGCTCGCCGGGATTTCCCCAGCAGGTCATCACATTGTTCGAGTCGACCTCGTAGCAGTCCCTCTGGTTGGTGTCGGGCAGCGGCCCGACGGCCAGGCAGGCGCCCGAGAGGCAGAAGCTTTGGAACGTTTCCGGGTTTCCGTCGTCGCACTCCGTCCAGTCCGGGAACGGATCCGCGACGCAGGAGTCCCCCCCCTCGTCACAGATCCCCGCAGCGCACTGCCCGTCCAGCATGGAGCAGTCCCGGGGCGTGCCCGCGCCGCACTGCCCAGCCCCGTCGCAGGCGTCGTTCACCGTGCAGTACATACCGTCCTCGCAACCCGTTCCCGCGGGGTCGTGGCAGCTATCGGTGATCTCCTGGCAGTGCTTGCACTCCGTCTCCGGACAGGGGCTCCCGGCGTGAGCGCACGTGCCCGCCCCGTCGCATGTGTCCGCGCCGTTGCAGTACTGCCCATCCTCGCAAGGTGTCCCGGGCGACTCGTGGTTGGGATCGCAGCTCCCCGACCCGTCGCAGGCGTCCGGGTCCGTGCACTCCGTGTTCGATGCGTCCCCGCACGGCGCGCCCGGCGGCTCGTGGTTGGGCCGGCAGGATCCCACCCCGTCGCAGGTGTCCGGATCCGTGCACTCCGTGTCCGAGGCGTCTCCGCAAGGCGTGCCCTGGGGCGAGTGGCAGCTTCCGGCCGTCTCGTTGCACCGGTTGCACTCTGTCTCCGGGCAGGGGCTCCCGGCGTGAGCGCACGTGCCCGCCCCGTCGCAGGTGTCCGCGCCATTGCAGTACTGCCCATCCTCGCAAGGCGTCTGGGGCGACTCGTGATTGGGATCGCAGCTCCCCGACCCGTCGCAGGCGTCCGGGTCCGTGCATTCCGTGTTCGATGCGTCCCCGCACGGCGCGCCCTGTGGCGAGAGGCAGCTGCGGTCCGTCTCGTTGCACCGGTTGCACTCGTCCCCGGGCGGGCAGGGATCGCCGGTGGAGGCGCAGTGGCCGGTGCCGTCGCACTCCTCCGGGCCGGTGCAGTACCGCCCGTCGTCGGCACACGGCGTACCCACCGGATCGGCGCACGCGTCCTCGACCTCGTTGCAGTGACGGCACTCCGCGTCCGGGCAGGGGTCCCCGCTGTGCACGCAGGTGCCCGCCCCGTCACAGGTGTCCTCGCCGTTGCAGTACCGCCCGTCGTCGCAGGAGCTGCCCGCCGGATCGTAGCAGCTATCCATGTCTTCATGGCAGCTGTTGCACGGCGTCTGGGGACAGGGATTGCCCAAAGAGACGCAGAATCCGTTGCCGTTGCACTCCTCGGAGCCGTTGCAGTACTGCCCGTCGTCCTCGCAGGGCGTCCCCTCGGGCAGGTTTTCGTGCACGCAGCGATCATCCTCGCAGCGGTCCTTTGTGCACAGGTTGTCATCGTCGCAATCAGAGTCGCTGACGCACGGCTTGCAATCGGTGTCGTCCGCGTCGGTCTTGTGGTCGCAGTCGTTGTCCACGCCGTCGTCGCAGGTCGGATCCCCCACCGGACCCTCCTCCCCGGGAGGCTCCGTAACCCCCGGGTTCTCGCACCGGTCCTGTTCCTCGTTGCATATGTCCCGCGTGCATATGTCCCCGTCGTCGCAGTCCTCGTCCTTCATGCACGTGCGCGTCACCCGTGCTAGCACTATCTTCACCTCCTGCTCTCCCCCCCCGCCAGCCTCGATATCCGTGCAGCCCATCAGGATGATAGCGTCTTCTGAATCTATCGCCTCCGCGTAGAACAGCCTCCTGCCTGGGCCCACGTCCGAGAGCCTCCAGTCCGCCCCCGCCCCTTGCAAGTCGATCTCCAACCGGGCCTCGACCGGGTAGCCCTCGTCGCCCGGGAGGGCCCGTCCGTCCGTCAGCGCCCCGCAAGCGGCCTGTTCCGCGCACTCGACGGCATAGATCCGGAGCAACCCGGTTTGCTCGAACGCGTCGTCGTCCGGGAATTCCACGAAGATCCGGAAGGTTCCCCCCTGGCCGCAACCCGCTATCATGGCAAGGATCGCCGCGATGAGAACTCCACCGTGACGCATTACCCACCTCCTTGTCTGTCAGTATTTACACTTGTCATTAAATCACATTTTAGCACAGTCACCGGAGATTGTCAGGAACTCGGCCTGCTCCACGGTCCAGTAGTCGGGCAAACCAATGAGGTAGGCTACATCGACAGCATCCGCAGCGACCTTCCGGCACAGGTACCTCCACGAACAATAGAAACCCATTGCAAATCCCGACCTAACCTGGGTATGATCGGCTCCTCTTTGGAGGTGTCGTTGGAGAAGATACAACTGGTACTGGTCGTGCACTGCCACCAGCCCGTGGGTGACTTCGACTCGGTTTTCGAGCAAGCCGCGAAGCGCTGCTACGCTCCTTTTCTGGAGGTTCTCGATCGCCATCCGGGTATCCACATGGGGTTGCACTACAGCGGTCCGCTCCTGGAATGGCTGGAGACACACCGGCCCGGCTTCCTCGACAAGCTCGGCGATCTGGTCGAGCGCGGCCAGGTGGAGTTGCTGGGCGGGGGATTCTACGAGCCCATGCTTTCGGCCCTGCCGGAATCCGACGCCGTCGGCCAGTTGGAGATGACGCGCGAATACCTGGAAAGGCGTTTCGGGGTCCAGCCGGACGGGATCTGGCTGACCGAGCGGGTCTGGGAACCCGAGTTGGCCGGCCTACTCTCGCGGGCGGGCGTCCGCTACACCCTTTTGGACGACACCCATTTCTTCCACGCGGGCATCGAGCCCCGGCGACTTTTCGGCTACTACGCAACCGAGAAGGCCGGCGAGACCGTGGCGGTTTTCCCCATCGACCGGGGGATGCGCCGCGCCATTCCCTTCCGGCCGGCCGAGGAAGTCCTAAAGGAGATCGAAAAGGAAGCCGCGCCGCAACCGCGGGGCATCGTCTACGCTGACGACGGCGAGAAATTCGGTAGCTGGCCGGGCACTTTCCAGTGGGTATTTGAAAAAGGCTGGCTGGAAGACTTCTTCACTGCGCTCGAAAAAAGCGACGTCGTCGATGTGATGTCGCCGGCGACCTTCCTCAACCGCCACCCGTCCAACGGGCGGGTGTATCTCCCCACCGCCTCTTACGAGGAGATGCTCGCCTGGGCCTTGCCCACCGAAGCCATCGCGCGTTACGAAGATCTCAAGCAGGGGCTCGAACGGGCGGGCATCTCCGGCAAAGCCGCGGGCTTCATCCGCGGAGGGATCTGGCAAAACTTCATGTCCAAATACGCCGAGGCCAACCACCTGCACAAGAAGATGCTGGTGGTCAGCCACAAGCTGGCCGAGGCGCTGGAGGATGAGGAGCCCTGGACCGACGAGCACGAGGAGGCCCGCCGGAAGCTGTACCGGGGACAATGCAACTGGGCTTACTGGCATGGCCTGTCCGGGGGCCTGTACCGGCCCCACCTGCGGGACGCGGTGTATCGCCACTTGATCGCCGCCGAGTGCATCTTAGACACCCGCGTTCAGGGAGACGACGACTGGATCGCTTACGACGAGAAGGATTTCGACGGCGATCTGGACGAAGAAGTAATCGTCGAAAACGCCCTGATGAACGTCTATCTGGATCCCGGCGAAGGCGGCACGGTCGTCGAGGTGGACTACCGGCCCCTGGCATTCTGCCTGACTAATGTGCTGACGCGCCGCGCGGAGGGATATCACCGGCACATGCAGGCAGTCGAGGATACGAACCTGGAGCAGGCCGCCTCCCCGACCACCGAACCCACATCCATCCACGACATCGAGCGGCTGACCGAGCCCGGTCTAATCGAGAAGCTGGCCGTCGACAACACCCGCCGGCGATGTTTTCTTGACCGGTTCCCGCGGCCGGGCACCAGCCTCGAGGACATCCAACGGGCAACCTATACCGAGGAAGGTGATTTCCTCGACGGACGATACCGCGTCGAGCGGATTGGCATCGACGCAGAGGGCAACTGCGATTTCGAGGCCCATTTAACTCGGCTTGGACATCTAACCCGGGACGGTAAGCAGATCCCCCTGGTGCTGGAGAAGACCTTCACGATTCCGGCCGATCGTCCGGAGATTCAGGTCACCTACATCCTCCGCAACCCGGGGGACAATCCGATCGACCTGGTGTTTTGTCCCGAGTTGAACCTAACCTTGCTGGCCGGCGACGACAGCCGGCGACTGTACGAGTTCGAGGGAGTGATCGGGCCGGGTCCGCGGATGAAGTCATCCGGCGAAGTGGAGGAAACTTCCTGGTTCGCCCTGACCGACCTGCACCAACGAATCCGGGTACGCCTGGAGTTCGACCCCCTGGTCGCGGTATGGCGGCACCCGATCGAAACGATCTCCCAATCCGAAGCGGGATTCGAATGCATCTACCAGGGGTCGGCCATCATTCCTAAATGGGAAATGACCTTGCTCCCGGGGATGTCCAACACGGTCTCGATCAAACTTGAAATTCAACCCCTGTACGAGGACGCAGTGGTTCCGGTATGAAAATCATCTTTGCCACCTCCGAGGTTATGCCCTTCTCCCGGAGCGGGGATCTTGCCGATGTGTCCGGCTCGCTGCCCGCCGCCATCGCCGACCGAGGCCACGAGGTGACCATCATAACCCCGCGCTACGGCTCGGTCGACATCGCCGCCTTCGACCTGAAACGCAAGCGCTCGCGGCTCTCCATCAACATCAAAGGGAAATCCGTCCAGGGCGGGCTCCTGGAGGGCAGCACCCCCAACGGCGTACCGGTCCTGTTCGTGGATCAGCCGGCCTACTTCGACCGCAGGGGCTTGTACGGGTCCGACAGTCAGGACTTTCCGGACAACGACGAACGCTTCGCCTTCTTCTGCCGCGCGGTGCTGGAAACCTGTTGTCTGTTGGGCCTGTCTCCCGACGTCATTCACTGCAACGATTGGCAAACCGGGCCGGTGCCGGTGCTGCTCCAGTTCGAATACCGCGAGCGGCCGGAGTTAAACGGCACCGGCACCGTGTTCACCATCCACAACATGGAAAATCTGGGTCTCTTCCCGCCCGAGGCCGTCATGACCCTGGGCCTGGGATGGAACCTGTTCACGCCCTCGAACCTCGAGTTTTTCGGCAAGGTCAGCTACCTCAAGGCGGGGCTGAGGTTCGCCGACAACCTAACCACGGTAAGCAAAAAATACGCCGAAGAAATCAAGACCCCGGCGTTCGGCAACGGATTGGAGGGGATGCTGCAGGAACGATCTTCCGATCTGAAGGGGATTTTATGCGGCGTGGACTACAGCAAATGGGATCCCCGGAAAGATCCGCACATTACCGCGAACTACTCCGCCGACAACCTGTCGGGAAAGGTAGCCTGCAAGACGGACCTGCAACGGCGGATGAACCTCCCGCCCGACCCCGATGCCATGCTGATCGGCAGCATCTGTCGCCTGGTATCCCAGAAGGGCATCGACTTGTTCCTGGAGGGCGCCGAAGATTTTCTCAAGCTTCCCGGCCAGTGGGTCTTCCTCGGAGAAAGCGATTCCGGCTTGGCAGAGGCCTTGAAAAAGCTGGCCCATAGCCATCCCGAGAAGGTCGCGGTGCAGATCGGCCATGACGAAGAGTTGACCCACCGCATCCAGGCGGGCGCCGATGTACTCATCATGCCGTCCCGCTACGAGCCCTGCAACCTCAACCCGATGTACAGCCTGCGTTACGGCACCATTCCCCTGGTCCGGGCGGTCGGCGGTCTAGACGACACCGTAGACGACGTGGCCGAAGGCGGGGGCAACGGCTTCAAGTTCGACCAGGCAACCCCCGAGGCACTGCTGGCCGCGGTCCGCAGGGCACATGAGCTCTTCGAAGACCGGGTGGCCTGGCGCCGCCTGATGGAACTAGCCATGTCGCAGGATTTCTCCTGGGAATACCCCGCCCGCCGGTACGAAACCGTCTACCGCGAAATCACCGCCTTGCGCTCTGCATCAATTTGACAGTTGTAACTCCCCGGTGTTACTGTATGTTTGTCGCTTTTGGGAGGTGACTTGGGTCTTTCAGGCACACTGGACACCATGCCGGTTCATGAGTTGATCGGCTGGATGTTGGGCAAGAACACTACCGGCATCTTGACCCTCAAGCGCGCCAGCATCACCAAGACCATAACCATCGAATCCGGCCAGGTCATCAACGCCGCGTCTACCGACGCCCGAGAGTACCTGGGACAATTCCTGATCAACTTCGGGGTGGTGACCGAGGACCAGCTTCAAAAGGCCTTCGAGACCCAGCAGGAAACTAAGGTCCTCCTGGGCCGGATCCTGGCAATGACCGGCCTGGTCGAGGAGAAGCAGATCCACCGGATCCTCGAATTGAAGATAAGAGAGAGCTTCCTGGATGTCTTCCTCTGGAATCAGGGCAACTTCAATTTTCAAGACGGCATCGTACCGGATGAACCAAACGTGATCCCGGTTTCCGTCGGCCTGGACAACTTGTGCCAGGAAGGCATGACGCGCAAGAAGTTCTATGAGGAGATCCGCGCGGTCATCCCCAGCAACGCCTACCGCTTCCTATGCAACCAGAAAGCCATACCGAAAGATCTCGACCCCCGGTCGGCCGACGCGGTAATGCTGCAGTTGGTGGGCAAGGAGTTCTCGGCGGCGGATATCATCCTGCGCTTCCACTCTCTGGACTTTCCCATTCTGAACAACCTCTTCGAAATGACCAAACGGGGCTGGCTGACCGTCATCGAACCCACTGCATCCACCGACGTTGAAATCGACGTGGGAGAAGTAGTCATGGAGTCGGGTGCCGCCGGTTCCGACAAGAATGCGGCCCAGACCGACCCGGATGGCTTCCTGATGTCGGCCCAGTACTCCATGCAGTACCGGAACTACGATCAGGCCATCGACATATTGAAGCGCGGACTGGCGGCTCACCCCTACGATCCCGATCTGTGCGAAGCTCTCGAAATCGCCGAGAGCGGACTGGTGGATGTACTGAAATCCGAAACGCTCCTGGACCAGCGCGTCCCCTACCTGCTACGGGACGATCTGCTGACAATCAGCTCGAAATGGACGCCCGCCCAGCGCTACATCCTCTCGCGCATCGACGGGCAACGCAACCTGCGCTCGATCATCATGGTCAGTCCGCTAAGGGAAGTGGAAGCGCTGAAAACCTTCCGCTTACTCATCAAGGCCGGCTACGTGGCTCTCCACTAGCATTGTTGGTGATCGGGAACTTTCGGCGTTGCCGGAGCGTTGTAAGCCGTGAAAGGAGATCAATCATGAAAAGTCTCAATTCGACTAAAATAATGTCAATAACAATCCTATTTGCTCTAGCTGTTCCAATCAATTCGCTCTGGGCTTGGGCCCCACAAGTGCAAAGCAATTACTTAAAGGAGGCAATTCGTATATTGCCTTGGTTCCAATTTTCAATGTGCAAAGATTATAAAAATCATCTAGTCGAAGGGATTGTTGAAGCTGAGTATCAATTTTGGTTTTCTCCTAACGCTAAATGTAAAGGGCTAGCCAGCAAATTACGAGAAAACAAATTGAAATTCGTCAAAGGATGGGGCTTTCAGGAGAAAGACATTGGAACCATAGTTAAATACTTTCATGAAAAGCTTGAAGGACTGAAATCGTCTATAAGAAAAGGGGATAAGCCTTATGCTAAAATTATGTTCGAATTGGGTTATTATCTCCATCCAATTAATAATTACTTAAAACCACCATATTTCCACACAGATAACCCGACAAAAGACGAAATGTCTTATCACAATAAATGCTTTTTACTGGCAAAAGACACAAAAACGATTGAATTAAACACAAACAACATTGACACCATAAAAGAACTGAAACCATGGCTGAAAATGATGTTGATTGAAAATTTAAAAGCAAGGGATGAGTGGTACCAGGCGGCAAAAACGGACAAGAGCAGTTTTGCAAAATACACAAGACTGGCAAGTGAAAGAAATATTTATAATTTAGCAAGTATTATCAATTATGTCTTAAGTGACTTGGCTCCCATGACTCCCGAGCTGAAAAAATTCGTATATGGTAAAATAAACAGAATATTCAAAGGTGGGAGAAAACCTGGGATATAAACACCTGCTTGAGCGGGCGGAGACACGGATCAAGGTCGTGGTGGACCAGGTTCCCTCTGACGAACCTTGAACCACTCGATGATGCGCGAGGTCACATCATAGTCATAGTTGCCGTGAGCCGCATCGGGCAACTCGATGTATTCATGTGCAATCCCTAGCTCGCGAAGCTTTCCTACCAACTGTCGCACCGGTTCTATGCTTACCGAGTTATCCCGGGCTCCGTGTACAACCAAGTAGGATGGGCGCGGGCCTCGAGTGCGCGAGAGGAGATCCGCTACCGTGTTGTTCTCGCCGCGACGAGGCCGCACGCAGCCCGACAGGACCGCCACCTTCGAGAACATCCTCGGATGAAGCAAGCTCAGCCTCCACGCGCCATAGCCTCCCATAGAAAAGCCTCGGAGGAAAACGCGCCTGCGATCGAATGGCAAGATCGTCTTCAGGTGTTCAATCGATTCGATGACATCGTCTCCTGAAGGACCCAGGTAAAAGTCGGACAGGCCTCTGGCCTGCGGGGCCAGGATTAACCATCCCGTTTTACCGAAATCCTTGGCGGCCCGCCGGATGGTCGCCTTTTCGTCCACACCGCTTCCGTGTAGGTCCACGAGCAGGGGGGGAGGTCGAAAACGATCATAACCCTTGGGGATAAACACAGAGTACGGCTGGAGCCGTCCATCGATAAAAGAGCGATGGGCGAATCGAAACACGACCCCGTCTTGGGTCCATGTGGACGCATCCGATTTCAAAAGTGCGAGAAGCGTATCGGCCTCCCGCATAAAGCCGGCCAGGGGTGCCGGATCGGCAGCCGGGGAGGCGTCGCGAAGGAAGTCGCGAATCCACTGGAAGCGAATATCGAGCGATGGCATCAGCGGGTCGTTTCCCTTGCCCGAGCGCATCAGCTTGTCTACATCCTCGTGCATCGACACAAGATCCTCGCCAACCACAAGGATTTCCCGTGAGTCGGAGAATACCTTCTCCGAACCACAAAGCAGTGTTAGCCGCACGGAATAGGTTCCTGATTGCACTGCGGGAATATCGAGTGACGGACGAAATACTGTCCAGCCGCTCGACAGCTCGACCGGAGCAAGCTCGGTTGCTGCCAACTCCCGCCCTGCGTTCGACAGGGTAGCGCGAAGCCGGTAGGACATCCGCTCTCCAGAAAACACGCAGCCCAGAGCAGTACCCAGCGAGTCGCCCACGAGCACAGATTTGCGCTGAAAGCCGGCCTGGCATTGCGGACTGTCCTCCGTCATCCTGGGAACGACCCGGGCTGCACGCACTCTGCGCCAGTGGGTCGCCTCCGTATCATGGTCCGGGTCGGCGACGAGCTGAACCCACTTTCTGTCCTCTTTTTTGCCGGAACGTGCCTTATGCGCTCCCTCGGGGCTCGATGGTGCTGAATCCTTGTCGACATAGGTCAAGTTGACTCCCCAAGCCTGGTGAACCAGGGGACGAAATGGGTCGAGGTGGTGATACGGAATCGCGATCTCGTAGGTGACCTGATGTTCTGACGGGTTCGCGTGCACCGCAAACCGGATGTCAGAGGTATCTCGACGGGGAAAGTACTTGCCATCCCGGTTGACTTCGCGTGGGTGCGGTTTGCGATCGGTTGTGTAAGGAAAACCAAAGGACACGAAGCGCCGAGTGGCGGCACCATCGGCCGTGCTCCCGATGGTCAAGATGAAGCCGTCTCCGTATCGCCACGCGCGCTGCCGGGTCTCGATGACATCATCCACGGCCAGCACTGCTACGTAAAGATAGTCGAGATCAAAGGCAAACGCGGTCCTGACCGTCAGGTCCTCGGGTTGAATCTTCGGCTTTCCTGGCCAGCGTTGGCGCTGCACCCGGACCGCCCACCTAAGATCCCAATCGTCCAGGTTGCCGTCGATCGTCGGAGCCGTGTCGACCTGGGGCACGACCAGGTCACCCAGATCGATTGGGCCACCGGGTTCAGGTCTCTGCTCCTCCTGTGACTGGCTCTGTGACAGCGGGGGCTTGCGGCTGACGTTGTCGGAGCAACCATGAATCGCCGGCACCGAGCAGCACAGGGCAAGAGTAACGATCAAGAAGGGTTCACGCATCACTATAGTCAATTCCTTTCCCTCCTCCGGGAAGATTCAGAACCTGGTGGCTCTCCGATAGGCTCTTCTTCTCAATACGATCATCAGGAGCAACAGCAACAACCCCCCATTGGCTGGCATTCCCGCAGAACAACCGCATCCCTCATCCGGCTCGGGCGTCAACTCGATGTCCCCAACCAGATCCGCGTCCGCCACGACCATTTGAACCGTCTCGGTCTTGAATCCGTCCGCCGCGGCCACCAGAGTATGACTGCCGGCGGCCACGTCCGCAAAGATGTAAGATCCGTTTGCGGCGCTGGACGTCTCCCGCTGGGAATCCATGTTCAGGATCACGCCGGAGAGCCCTTGCCCGCTTTTTTTGTTCCGGACCATGCCGCTGATGGTGTAGGTCGGCCGCACGCATACGCCGGCACTGCACTCCTCGCCGGGACTGCAAGCGTTGTCGCAGGTACCGCAGTGCTGCGCGCTGCTCTGCAGATCCACGCAGACGTCCTCGCACTTGGTTTCCCCCGAGGGGCATTCGGTGGTGCAGACGCCCGCGCTGCACGCCTCCCCCGCCTGACAGGGGTGATCACAAGCCCCGCAGTGGTTCACGTTCTCGCGCACGTCGGTTTCGCAACCATTGGCGTCGTTGGCATCGCAGTTGCCCCACCCGATGTCACACGTGCCGATCTCGCAGGCGCCCTGGTTGCAGGCGGCCGTGGCGTGGTCGTAGCTGCACGCGGTGTTGCAGTCCCCGCAAGTGCCCACCGAGGACAGATCCGCCTCGCAGCCGGTGGCCGAGTTGGCATCGCAGTCGGCATAACCCGTATCGCAGGCATCCAGGCTGCACAGGCCGCCTGAGCAGGACGCCGACGCGTTGGCTAAGGAACAGACGCTATCGCAAGCGCCGCAGTTTTGCAGGTCGGTGGACAGGTCGTGCTCGCATCCGTTGCTGTCGTTGCCGTCACAGTTGCCCCACAGGTTGTCGCAGGCCCCCAGATCGCACGCTCCGGACGAGCAAACCCCCTGCGCGTTGGCGTAGGTACAGGCATGGTCGCAGGCGCCGCAGTGATTCGCGTCGGTCTGCAGATCCACGCAGGCGGCCCCGCATTTGGTCAGGCCGGGATCGCACTCGGCCGTGCAGACCCCGGCGCTACATACCTCGCCCGCCGTGCACGCGGTGATACAGTCCCCGCAGTGTTCCGGATCGGTCTGCAGGTCAACGCAAACGCCGCCGCAGTTGGACTGCCCCGCAAGACAACAGATCCCGTCGGCGCACTCCTCCCCGGCGTTGCAGGCCGTCCCGCAAGCCCCGCAGTTACCCGCGTCGCCGAGGGGATCGCTGCAGATGCCGATACAGCAGTTCTCGCCGGCATTGCAAGTCACGCCGCAATCCCCGCAGTTGGAGATATCGGAAAGAACGTCGATGCACGCACTGCTGCAACATTCTTCGCCCGCGTTACAGGCATTCCCGCAGCCGTTGCAATTGGCCTCGTCGACCGCCGGATCGCTGCAGGAGCCCGAGCAACAGTTGTTTCCCATGGGACAGGTATCGCCGCAGGTTCCGCAATTGGCGACGTCCGACGATACGTCACTGCAACTGCCCGCGCAGCACAACTCGCCCGCGCCGCAGGCGGTCGCGCAGTTTCCGCAGTGGGCCTCGTCGGTCTGAAGATCGCTACAGGCACCCGTGCAACAATTTTCGCTCGCCGGGCAGGGGTTGCCGCAAGCGCCGCAATTGGTGATATCCGACCAGACATCGATGCAGGCGGCACCGCACAGCCCCTGCCCTACCGGACATCCGGGCCCCGGAGCCTGGGACAACATCCAGGTCACGTCCAGGTTCTCGGAGGTTTCGTCGTGACCCCAGAACCCGTTCCCCTGGGCGGCGGTCTCGGTTCCTTCGGTGAGATCCACTCGCACGACGCTCTCCCCGGCTCCCGGAGCAGCCGTCCCCGCCTGGGCAGCCGAGTCGGTGTCATCCTGGTAGCTGGAGCTGCCCACGGAAACGCCGGTCTTGTTGACCACCGGGTTCGTGGGGGTGGGCGTCCCCCAGAAAACGTAGTCGCTGTCAGTGACCAGATCTCCAAATCCATCCCAATGAAACAGAACCAGCGTCTCGGTAGCGTTGGTCAGCCCGGCGCTCCCGCCGATGCCCCCGGCCCAGTCTTCCAGCATATCGGCGACGGCCGCGTCCGTCGACAAGATCTCGAAATCCGCGGCAACCCCGAAATTATTGAAGAACTCGGCTCCGTCAAACGCCACGGTCAACAGGCCATCCGCCGGGATGATCGTGCCGTCGGGAAACCCGGCGATGAAATCGTAGGCGCCGGAGTTGTCCTGCTGTCCCACCAGGTAATAATCCGCCCGATCGGACAGGTAGTACCCGGTCAGATCCACGGCGAAAGCGTTGGAGTTTATGATCTCAACGAAAGTCCCGCTGTCAGGGGAAACCGCCACCTCGTTGAGAAGCACCGGGGCCAGCGGCCCCAAGACCCGCATGCGTGTGCGGCCTCCGCGAGCATCGAACTCCAGCACCACGGTCTGCCCGATTCTGGCCGAGAAGACCCACCCCGGCCGATCGCCGAGGCCGATGCCCTCGATAATCCAGCCCTCGGGACATAGCTTGGTGGAATCGGTGAAATCGGCCTGCTGGTTGACCACCTTACACTCGGCATCGGTCAATGTCTGCGGGACGGTAAACCGGTAAGTGTAGACGTGGTCGCCGGCGGTTAGATCACCGTCCACGCCGTCGTCATGCATGACCGTGACGGTGCTGGCCGGGTTCCAGTCCCCCGTATCACCGACGGTGGCCTGAAACGATCCCACCGCCACCCAGGTGCGCGCGGACCCGTCGTGATCGTGCCCGATGGTCCAGTCGTCCGAAAACCCGCTGTCCGGCAACCACCCCGCCACCGGCATCCGGCTATCGTAGGTAAACACCACCTCCCGGTCGATCACCGTATCCGGAAACCATAAGCGAAATCCAAACGGATTGCCCACCGGATTGAAGACCCCCAGTTCCCCGGAATTGAAGACCCCCTCGGCCAGGATCTTGTATTCCTGCGTGAAGGCACTCCCCGGCGACGGATTGGAAATGGTCACGGCCAGGGAATAAATGCCGTCCCCCGCCGCCGAGTCCGGCGCCACACCGTCATCGAGCAGGGGCAACGCGTTGGTCCCGCTCTGGTCCTCCCAGCCGTTGAAATCTCCGGTCACATGCGGAGTCTGGGCCATGCCCGGGACGGCAATCAGTAAAGCCAACGACACCAGTAAAACCGATCGGATATGCAACACGCTCCACCTCCCTTTGGGGTTCAGATACCATCGTATAGCATTTTCGAGAATGGCAGTTCAACCCCAAGTGTCCGGTTTCCGGATACCGCCAATATCAACTCCACAAAAGTCAGGCCATCCATCCGGCAACGGACTGCGCCTCGAGTTCCCAACTGGGGGACAGTAGCACCGCGGGATGACACTTCAACTGACGTATTGGGGTAAAACGTGTTGCCGTATCGGTCGATTTATGCAACATTGAGTAGAATCCAATCTCGTGCAATAGTGGCTCAACTTATTCTGCAAGTGCTGGAGGTGTTGACATCCATGAAATCTGTCATCGTGAGTTTGTTTTTTCTGCTGATCATTCCCGCGACGGCCTTCCCGATGAGTCAAACCGATCGTGTCAGCATAACCGTTACGCGGATGGCTAAAGAGGACTCCTGGCGGGTTGAATACAATTTCAAGACTCCAGTCCACGGATTCGTTTTCTCCCGCGCCCGGAATTTATTCCGCACCGGCAACTGGAAGGTCCTGGAAGAGAAGTCTGATGATGGCTTCGCCATTGACCACCTTGGGCACAGAGAGGCCATCATACATACGACGAAGGAGGTCCCTGGAAAACGGCTTAGACGGTTCTCTTTCAGCTTCCCCTCTGACTTCAGCCGAAAGCCTAAGGATTACGAACTCAACCTATCCTTTCTGGATGGCGGCCGGCTTCTATATACCGGACACTTCCAAGGCAGTGTCCTGGTGTGTCCGGATCACCATAAGACCTGTCCTCGGGATGACCTGATCCCCAGTGACTCAGAGATAGACGTCACCTACATCTTTCGATCGGCCTCCGATGAGCGCATAGTATTACTCGACCGGGAGATCCGCAAAAAGCTTGTATGGCGTCCCCGAGATAAATTCCCAGACGGCACCTATGTTTATTTCGGCAAGACCAAACCGCATCGACATGGATCATTCTCGATGATAGTGGACCGAAAGCTGCCTGCTTGGCTCTACTCCAGCACGGTTAAGCTCATACCCAAGCTGTTTGAATATTACCAAGGGCGCTTCGGCATTTCGCTCGATTTCAAACCTCTGATCATGCTCTCCTACTCGGAGCCTGAATCCCCAGGTGCGGGTGCGGGTGGAGGAGTTCTACCGGGGCAAATCCAGCTAGCCGCAAACGGCAAACCATGGCAGGAGCCGAGCGATAAGCTCTCAGAGAAATGGTTTGGTTTCATCGCTCACGAAACCTCGCATCTGTGGAACACTAGGATGTTTTCCACATTCCTGGGCTCCCACGAAGAGTGGTTGACCGAGGGCTCCGCAGAATACTTCAAACACCTGAGCCTCTTGAACCTGGGTATCATCGATCAATCCCGCTTCAACGAAGTTCTTTCCGATACAGTAAACCAGTGTCTGCTCGTAAGGCGTGGAGGACCGCTGCTGACATCACATCAGACCGGCCGATACGAGGCTTTCTACAACTGTGGCGAAATTATAATGTTCATGCTGGACAAAGACGTCCGCCACCAGACCGGGGATGAGAAGACAATCTTTAATCTGTTCGCCTCTGTTTTTGCCAAGGCCAGTAAGACCGATGGCAAATACAGCACCTACGATCTCCTCGAAGCCTACGAGGGAATTGTAAAGGATCCACTCAGAGCCTACGCCATCGAAGAATTACTCAGAGGAGATGTGTCCGAGGGCGCCGTGGAGTTCTTTCACCAGGCTTTGGTTGCCAAACATATTCCGGCTTCGCTAGTGCCCCTACACCAGGCCTTCTACGACAAGAGCAAGTACAGACGTATGTTGGGTATCGTACTTGGCCGATGTGACTGCGCTGGCCGTCACTCTGTAACCGTGCGGAAGGATCTAATACGCTTCGAGCCGCTGCAAAACTGCCGGCACTTCAAGCATGGGTTCAAACTATCCCGACTCGGCCCCACCGATCCCCTATCCCAGCCACGCGAGGCTACCCGGTATCTCTACAACCAGATACGAGAAGGAAAACCCATCGCTTGCCAGGAAGCCTCCGGACGCAAAGTTGAGCTGCGGTGTTCCCCCGATCTCTTACCGTTTACCCAGCTAATAAGACTGCCCTAAGAAAATTCGTTGTATCCCCCGGTATCAGTATAGATGTCGCATTTTTGGTTACGCCTGCCCCCCGAACTCAGTCCATGATAGCGATCTTTTCACGCGGAAAATCCATGAGGATTCTGGATCCGCGCATGAATGGCAAACCGATGATTCCGTTCACTTTGTACCCGACGAGTTGCGAAAGGTCTTCGCCCGGCATTAATTTCTGATTGTCCTTGCACACCCCGAAAACGCATATCCGGGGCACACTG
>JAUXGL010000144.1 GCA_030622135.1 Deltaproteobacteria bacterium | reverse complement strand
TCACGGCCTACGATGCCGTCGGAGTATGGGATGCCGATGCCGGAGAGAGCCAGGGAGGCGGAGCGGAAGGCGGCGTCTACCGAGGTCATGGTTTTCAGGGCGCAGCCGATCTTGGCGCCGTCGCAGTTCATGCCGGGTACGTTGCCGACCATGTTGTTGATTGCCATGGAGATCTCGTCGGGACCTCCGCCCTGTAAGAGGACCAGGCCCGCCGACAGGCCGATGCCGGCGGCGTTGGCGCAGCCGCAGACGGCCGAGAGGGTGCCCAGGTGGTGGGTGGTGGATGAGGTCACCAGGCAGGCCAGGGCCAGGGATTCGTCGACCAGCTTCGGGTCGCTCTTGATCTCCTGGCCGTAGAGGGTCAGTGGCACCGAGCAGACTATGCCCTTGTTGCCCGAGCCGGCCAGGGACGTCACCACGAAGTCCTCGCCCCACATCCGGGCGTAGACGCCGGCGCAGACCAGGCGGCTGATTCGGGTGAGGGAATCCTCCTGGGCCATGTCCACGAAGCGCCGGGGGAACAGGGAGAGGCCGTGGTTGGCGATGGCTATGTTCAGGCCCGACCCGTTTCTGAGTTTCATGCGGTCTTGGTCGGAAATGGAATGGGCCAATTCGATGAGAGATTCGAAGGGCCGGCCGGCCAGTTTCTCGCGGATTGAAGTCCGGTTGGTGGACGCTTTTTGCACATCGATGTCGACGGGCGTGCCGTTCTTTTCCAGGCGCACCAGGCGGGTGTGGTCGTGCTCGATGACCGCACGGATCGTGTCGTCGCGCTCGATTTCGCAGTCCACGAAGAGATCCCGTTTTCCCGGGTCCACCTCGACGTGGATCTTTGCGGAGTCGATTAGCTCTCCGGCTTCTTCCAGGATGCTCTCGTCGATCTGCTTGAAGCATTCCAGCTTGAGCTCCGGGTCGGGGAGCAGGCAGCCGATGGCCAGGGCCCAGCGGATACCCACCTTGTGGCCGGAGTGAGGGATGCCCACCGCGTAGCAGTTTTTGTAGATGCGTGGGTCGCAGATCAGGCGCGCGGATTTTATTTTCCCCCGGGCCCGGCTGGAGGCGCTGGCGGCGGCGAAGGCGATGGAGGCGGGGTCGGTGCAGCCCAGGGCGGGTTTGATTTCTTCTCTCAGATAATCCGAAAACCGCATGACCCGGGACTTTATCCAAGTCGCCGAAAACCTGCAAGTATCTTCGGCTGACCATAATCTCCCAGTGAATTTCCGGTCGATCCCAATCTCCCGCGTAAAAAGGGACACTTGCGAGAGGACCACGAGTAAATTATCTCACCAGTATAGTGGTACCGCGTATATTGAGTTCCCTTGGGAAGTCAATATGTTATGTTGAAACGTATGGGCACCAGTGGGAGATTGGGGGCTGAATTAGGCGAGGCGCTAGGTTTCACCTCAGGAAATACCCGCCCGGCGTCAGCACGGCGTCGGTGGTCAGGTTGAGGCCCAGCCGGCGGATCCCCGCTTCGTCTCCCCGGCTGGGGATGTGGGTCATGTGCATCTCGCGGCCGCGCAGTTGCTTCAGCGCCTCCATGCCTGCCTGGGCGGAGGGGTTGCCGGCGGCGCCGATGGACAGGGCCATGAGCGTCTCGCGCACATTGAGGCTTTCGGCCTGCATGTCCATGACGTCCCGCTTGAGTTCGGACAGGTTGTGTATGACCGCGACCGGCAGGAGATCGATGTTGTCGGGGATCTCGGCGATTCTCTTGACGGCGTTGAGTAGCACGGCGGAACCGGAGTGCATCAGCGGCGAGTTTTTGCCGGTGATCACCTGGCCGGATTTGAGCTCGATGGCCGCGCCGGCGAAGACGCCCTTGTTGCCCTTGTTATTGGCCTCGGCCTCCTCGGCGGCCTTGCGGGCCGGCAGGACCGTCTTGCGATCGGAGTCTTTTACACCCACCTGCCGCATGAGCGCCAGCGCTCGGTCGACGGTCTCTTTCTTTTCGACGCCAATAGTGTACTCCCAGTTGTAGCGGAAGTATCGCCGGATGATTTCCTGGCGGGCGGCCTCGGAGACGGCCCAGTCGTCGATGATGCCCTGGTAGGCGCAGTTGACCCCCATGTCGGTGGGCGACTGGTAGTGGGGAATGCGGCCGCCCGAGCCCAGGATGCATTCGATTATGCTGCGCAGGATGGGGAAGTTCTCCACGTCGCGGTTGTAGTTGACCGCGGTTTTGTTGTAGGCCGCCAGGTGGAAGGGATCCACCAGGTTGAAATCCAGGATGTCGGCCGTGGCCGCCTCGTAGGCCACGTTCACCGGGTGCTCGACGGGCAGGCACCAGATGGGGAAGGTCTCGAACTTGGCGAACCCGGAGGATCGGCCCGCCTGGTGATCGTGATATAGCTGGGAGAGTCCGGTGGCCATCTTGCCGCTGCCCGGCCCGGCGCCGGTGATAATCACGATGGGCTTGGACGTCTTGATGTACGGGTTCTTCCCGTAGCCGTCGGCGCTGCAGATGAGATCCACGTTGGAGGGATATCCCTCGATGTCGCTCTGGGTGTAGACGCAAAACCCGCGCCGCTCTATCTTGTTCTTCAGTTGCACGGCCTGGGGCTCGCCGGAGAAGCGGTTGATGGAGACGGCTGTTATGGGCAGATCGTAATCGCGCAGGTCGTCGATGGTCTTGAGTGTGGCCACGTCATAGGTGATCCCGAAGTCCCCGCGGATGCGCCCCTTGGCCACGTCCTGGGCGCTGACGCAGAACACGATCTCGATCTGGTCCTTGAGCCGCTGCAGCAGCTTGATCTTGACGTTGGGATCGTATCCCGGCAGCACCCGAGCGGCGTGGTAGTCGAAGATGAGCTTGCCTCCGAACTCCAGGTAAAGCTTGTCTCCGAACTTGGCCACTCGATCCAGAATGGCCGTGGACTGCTCCTGCAGGTATTTCTCGTTGTCGAATCCGATCTTCACGGGCATGTGGAATCCTTTCCGTTTCGGAAAAGCAGGTTTATAACACCAACCAGGGCACATGCCCAGGCCAGCAGCAGGCAGGTGGTGGTGCGGCCCAGGACCGGGACCAAGATCACGCCGGTGAGGAAGGCGCCCAGGGCGGCGCCCAGGTGGTCGACGGCGTTCAGGGTGCCGGCCGCACGGGCTAGAGGTCGGCCCGACAGGACGGAAATGTGGGCGGACAGGGGAAACACCACGCCGGTGCCGACGCCGGCGGCCAGCACCAGCAGCAACAGCAGGATCTGACCCGCCCACAGTGGCAAGACGCCGAGGGAGGCGGGGAGCTGGATCCAGGGGAGCGCCGTGGTGAAGCCGGCCAGGACCAGCAATACCACGCCCAGGAATTTCGAAGAGCCCGGGTGCTTATCGAGCCGGCGGTTGATCCAGACGCCGCCCAGCACCAGGCCGCCCATGAAGGCCGCCACGATCAGTCCCAGCTCCTGGTAGAGGCTGCCGAACAGCGACTGGTAGGAGAAGGTCAGCACCAGCTCCAGGGCCACTCCGGAGCCCCCCACGACACCGATGGCCGTGACCGCGCCCAGGTAGGCCCGGCGGGATTCGTCGCGGGTGCGAATCAGCAGAAAGGCTCCACCCGAAAGAACCACCACCAGGAGGAACCAGGCCCAGGCCGGTACCGCGGCGAAGAAAGTCAACGGTCCGGCGGCACCGTCCTTGCTCATGTGGCTCCAGCTCAGGACGCTCTGCAAGTAGGTCACCGGTCGAGTGTCCGTGTTGATCTGCGCCTGGCCTTTCTTCTCGATCTGGGACTTTAGGTCCTCGACCAGCCCGGCCTGGAAGAGCACCTGGAAGTGGTGACGAGTGAATTTCGGGTCCGGCACTCCGCGTTCATCGTACCGGTCGCCCAGCCGTTCGGGATCGTCTAGGAGGATTCCTTTCGCATCGCTGGCCAAAAAGAAGGTCTCGCCTCCGGGTAACACCTTCGTTTGCAAGAAGACCTCCTGCAGCGTGGTCTGGACTGTTCGGATCAGAGACGCGGTTTCCCGGCCCAGGAAGGTTGCGCTGGAGGAGATCCGGGTGACGAACACTCCGCCGGGGGTCAGGCGGGAGCGGGCCAGTTGAAAGAACTCGATCGTGAAGAAGCGGTTTTGGGCGGCGGTGGCGGGATCGGGGGCGTCTGTGAAGATCAGGTCCCAGGTCTCGCCGGTCCCCGTCAGGAACCTGCGTCCGTCGGTCGGGTGCAGGCGTACTCTTTCACTTTCCAGCGCCCGGCGGGTTTCCTCGTCCAGGTGGGGTTTCACCAGGTCGATCACCGCGGGGTCCAGCTCTACCAGATCGATTCGTTCCACCGGGTGCTTGAGAGCGGCGGCCAGGAACTCTATCGAGGCCGAGCCCAACACCAGCACGCGCCGCGGGTCGGGGTGTTGGGTGAGCACCAGGTGAGAACGCGGGCGGGAGCGGTATGGGTCGGGCAAGGTGGCGGTAACTTTTCCGTCGGCGAACAGGCTGACCTGTTCTCCTTGTTTGGCCAGGTCCAGGTGCTGGTAGGGCGTATCCGCCCAGGCCACCCGCTCGGCCCCGGTTTTCAGATCGTCGAAACGCCTTCCCGCGGTGGATTCGTCCAGCGCGGAAACGCTGCCCGAGACCAGCAACACCAGGGTGGCCAGCCCTACCCCGGAGAAGAGAGCGCCCGGAAGTATGCTGTGTCTGTGGAAAGCCGCCCAGGCCAGTCCCAACAGCAGCGGCAGCGCGGTGATTGCCATGGATTCGAAGGGTACGGTCCACCCGGCCAGCAGGACGCCGATGCACAGGCCGCCGACGATGGCGCCCACGGACTCGATCACGTAAACGTGTCCGATGATCGTCTTTTGGCCATTCTGGGCCGCGAACCGGCACATCAGCGGGAAGGACAACCCGATCAGCAGGCAGAATGGCGTGATCAGCAAAAGACCGCTGATGAGCAGGTCACCCAGGCCCGGCAGCTCCCCGGGGGGGACGGCCAGGATCCCCCGCCAGGCCCGCAGCAGGGTCAAAAGCAGCGGCAGCGCCGCGAGCATGAGCCCGGAGCAGACCCAAAGCGCCGACGGCCCGTAGCCCGCGCGCTGAGCCAGGCGCCCGCCTGTGCCCGCGCCGATGACGATACCCAAAAACCAGCAGGCGAAGACAACCCCCAGGCAAAGCTCGTTGCCGGCGAAGACCGCCAGAAACTCGCGGACCAGGTTGACCTGGGAAGCGGTAGCGAAACAACCCAGGCCGCCCGCCACGAATGCCGTCGACTTGTTCGCATGTTCTAATAAAGATGCCCGGTGGCTTGCCACGGGGAGCTTCACTGGTTCGAAAGGGATTGTTCCACCATCGGGTAGAACTCTTCCATCGCTTCGTTCATACGGGTGGGGTCGCCGCCGCCCCCCTGGGCGAAGTCCGGACGTCCTCCGCCCTTGCCGCCGGTCACCGCAAAGATTTCCTTGAGCAGATCCCCGGCCTTCAGCCGATCGGTCAGGTCCTTGGAAACCGAGCAGACCGCCGAGAGCTTGCCGCGGTCCTCCGCGAACGCCAGCACCACCGCGGTGCCCAGCTTGTCCCGCAGCCGGTCGGCGAAGTCGCGCAGCCCCGAGAGCTGGATGCCGGTGGCCCGGGTGGCCAGCACCTTCACCCCGGCGATCTCCCGGGCGTCCGTGGTGGGATCGGTCGCGGCGCCCGCGGTGGCTACCAGTTGCAGGAGGCCTTCGATCTCCTTGGTCAGCTTGCGCTCGTGCGCCAACAGCGCCTGTATGCGCTCGATCAACTGCTCCGGCGGTGTCTTGAGAGCGTCGACGATCGACAGGATGGTTTTCACGGCGGATTGGAACTGGCGGAAGGCTTCCACCCCCGTTACCGCTTCGATGCGCCGCACGCCGGCTTTCACGCTGCCCTCGGAGACGATCTTGAATACGCCGATGTCCCCGGTGTGCTTGGTGTGGGTGCCGCCGCACAGCTCCAGGCTGTTTCCCATCCGCACCATGCGCACTCGTTCTCCGTACTTCTCGCCGAAGAGCATGGTCGCGCCGGCCTTGCGGGCGCCCTCTACGTTGGTCCAGGTTACCTCCACCGGGTCGTTTACGCGGATCAGGCGGTTGACCTGGTTTTCCACCTCTTGGATTTCTACCTGGGTCATGGGAGCGAAGTGGGGGAAGTCGAAGCGGAAACGGTCGGGGGCCACCATGGAGCCTTGCTGGTTGACGTGCTGGCCCAGCACCTTGCGCAGCGCCGCCTGGAGCAGGTGGGTGGCCGAGTGGTTTAGTCGAATGGCCTGCCGCCGTCCGGCGTCCACCGAGAGCTTCACTCGATCGCCGACTTTGATCTCTCCGGCTTCAATCTTGACGCGGTGGACGATCAGGTTGGGAAGTGGCCGGGAGGCGTGCAGGACCTCGCCGCGGAATCCGTTTGTGTCCACCCGGCCGGTATCGCCGACCTGGCCGCCGGTCTCGCCGTAGAAGGGGGTGGGGGAGATCACCGCTTCCAGCACCTGCCCGGCCGAGCCCACCTCGATCCGCGAACGGGTCCTCTCCCGGACCTCGATCAGGGCCAAGACGGTGCCCTCGCCCTCGGTCCCCTCGTATCCGGTGAACTCGGTGGAGCCCGTCTCGCCGAGTACCTCCGGGTAGATTTCGTTCACGCCTTCGAGTCCCAGGCTGCCGCCGCTGATCTGCTGGTGGTGTTCGAAGGCCTTCTGGCGGGTGGCCTCGTCCACGCTCAGGCCGTGCTCGCGCGCGATGACCCCGGTGAGATCCGGGGGGAAACCGTCGCGGGTTTGCAGGTCGAACACCAGCTTGCCCGGAAGCACCGTCTCCTTTTTCTCCTTTAGGGAGGCGATTTTCTTCTTGAGGATCTTCAGGCCGTTGGTCAACGTCCGCCGGAAGGTTTCTTCCTCCAGCCGAGTGGCTTTCTCGATGAGGTCTCGTTGCTCTTTTAGCTCGGGGTAGGCCGCGTTCATCATCTCCACCACCCCGAGGCAGATGTCGTGGAAGAAGAGCTCCTCCACGCCCAGCTTGTGCCCGTGGCGGATGGCCCGGCGCATGATCCGGCGCAGCACGTAGCCGCGCCCCTCGTTGGAGGGCAGCACGCCGTCGGCCATCAAGAAGGCGGTGGCCCGGGCATGGTCGGCGATCACCCGCAGCGACGTGTCGGTTTCCGCCGCGACGCCCAGCTTCTTGCCGGCGATCTCTCCCATTCGGGTGATCAGCGGAACGAACAGATCGGTCTTGTAGTTGGAATTGACTCCCTGGATGAGGGCGGCCAGGCGCTCTAAGCCCATGCCCGTGTCGATGGAAGGCGCCGGAAGCGGCGAAAGCTTGCCCTGGGCGTCTCGCTCGAACTGCATGAACACCAGGTTCCAGACCTCCAGATAGCGGTCGCACTCGCAGGCGATGCCCTGGCAGCCGCCGGGCTGGTTGCACAAGACGCTTTCCCCCTGGTCGTAGTGTATCTCCGAGCAGGGGCCGCAGGGCCCCACCGCGCCCATGCTCCAGAAGTTGTCCGCCTTGCCGAAACGCAGGATGCGGTCCTTGGAAACGCCCACCTCCGACTGCCACAACCCGGCCGCCTCGTCGTCGGCCGGCAGCTTTTCCCGCGGGTCCCCCCCGAAGACGGTTACCCACAGTCGTTCCTCGGGAAGCTTCATCCAGTCGACCAGAAACTCCCACCCGTAGCGGATGGCATCCTTCTTGAAATAGTCGCCGAAAGAGAAGTTGCCCAGCATTTCGAAGAAGGTGTGGTGCCGGGCGGTGAAGCCCACGTTCTCCAGGTCGTTGTGCTTCCCGCCGGCCCGCACGCACTTCTGGCTGGAGGTCGCCCGCTTGAAATCCGGCTTCTCCTTGCCGGTGAACACGTCCTTGAACTGCACCATCCCGGCGTTGGTGAACAGCAGGGTGGGGTCGTCGGGCGGCACCAGCGGGTAGCTGGCGCAGACCTGGTGGCCCTGCTCCTCGAAATACCGTAGAAACTCCGCGCGTATCTCCTTGGAAGACCTGGGTTCCATCGAGGCGAAAATTAACACTCGCGGGCCATAGTGTCAAACGCCCCGGCACGGGTTATTTTGGTGCGGCGTAATCGCGCTGGAATATCAGAAACAATAGCCGAGGCCGGTACCCAGCCGAGGCACGAAGGGTGTGACGACCTCGGTTGTTCCGGTACCGCTGTTTTCCAAAAACACGTAGACCACGCCGGAAACTTCCGCCTGGATGTAGAAACCAAACCCCAGGTGGCGAACGATCTCCCCCTGGACTCCGGTCATGAAGGCAAGGGTGTTGCGTTCAGGCGCCGATCCCTCGGCGTCGAAGGTCTCCCTCAAGTAGGAAACCCCGAGATTGATTCCAACTGCCACGGTCAGCCACGGGAGATCGAAGGACCGTGAGAGGAAAACCTCGACCTCGACCTCCCGCTGGCGAACTTGAAGATATTGGTTCTCGGCGCTGGAAGTTCCGATCAGCAGGCGCGGTGTGATCGAAAACCACGAGAAGTGGAGAGGATAACCGACTCCGCCGAGGGGATGCCAGCCAAGTCCGCTCACGACTTCACTTCGAGCCGCGAACAGTGCCAGGGGTCCGTGGGCCAGCCGTCTCTGCCCGGTTCCCTTGCGGACCATCCGCTCGTAAGGAACTCTGTCCAGATCGCCTGTCTTCAGGCTCACGTCTTTCCCTGGCGGCAGCTCAACCGTTCCCTCTCGAAGATGGTCGGTGACGCGCAGGCGGACGAAGTAGCGCCCTGGAGGCAGCGTCACCCGCCGGGGTCCGTCGGCCTGGACTTCGGCGACCAACTCACCGCCGTCACGCTCCCGCATCAGAAGATAGTTACCCCCCGCCGGGAGAAGCAGTCTCGATCTCCGGGACGACGCGGCGGCGATCTCGGTCAGGAACAGATCGTCCTTTCCTCTCAGCTCGTAGTGGTAAGTAGGATGCTGAACTCCGGTCAGGGTACGGCTGGTCGAGGCGATGGTTTGCCGGTAGGCGTAGCGGTAGACCTCCGACAGGGATACACGGCCGTCATTGGAGTAGTCCGCGGCTCCCAGGAGCCCCGAGGCGAAGTGGTGGGTAAAAAACGAGCCCTTCAGTAGATCGGACTCCTGGGAATCCTCGTTGACCGCGCTCGAGGTGATGAAGACGACTCCCTCCCCGGAGAGGCCGTGGGTTACCCTGATGGGGAAGGCATCACTCCGTCTGAATCCCTTGACCTTGGTCAGCGCCCCTGAACGGCATGAATCGAGGATAAGTATCCTGACTGTCGCGGAGGATTCTTTCACCATCTCTTTTATCTGCTCGATGCCCAGAGACGTGTGCCCCAGGTGCAGGGATTCGGCGTCGGCGTGGCCGGAGTAGTAAACCAGCAGGAGGGCCTGGTCCGAGGAGCTGCCGATCTGCCGGCGGATTCGATCGTTGACCGAGATCAAGGCACGACTCACGGTCCCGCTGTTCTCGCCGGTCAGAAGAACGAGGTTCTGGGGATCGAACCGGCCGACCTCCGACAGAATGTCACCTATCCGGCGAACATCGCGCTCGGCGTACAGAAGCTCCGTCTCGTCAGGCAGCCCACGGTTGTTGCCGATCAAAACGGCATGACGGTGTATTGCCGCTTGTGCCACAGAGCAGGTCGCGTGAATGATCACCGCCAAAGCCAGTACGCTACGTCCCACGCTCATCGAACCTCGTAACCCGCAGGCGGCGCTAGGTAAATTCAGGCCAATCGAAATCGGATTCATCATTGAAAAGGGTGATGGAGATCTCCGTCGAGAATCCGTCAGGAGCCTCTACAAGCCGGTCGAAAAAGGTTCCGCACTCGGACTCTATACATTCATCGAGACCCTGGTCGTCGCACGCCGGCTCTCCCCCCTCGTCTTCATAGCAGAAGCGCTCGTGGCAATCATCTTGGCACGCTACCCACTGTTCTCGATCGACACGTTCAACCGCCATCAGATGATAACCCGCTTTCAGGGCTCCGCCGACGAACTTGGCAGTCGAGGATCCTGGCACGGCGTCCTCTGCGAGGTAAGCCACGACGTAGTCCATGCTCCCGCCGAGCACGCGGTCTGGGCAGGTTTCCGTCTCGCCCAGGCAATTCGACAGGCCGCTCTCGCCGAGGTCGTCATAAACTACGATATATGCCGCGCCAACGTGGGCCCCGTCCGGGCAGAACCCGCCGCAGGTGAAGTCGTTGAGGGCATTCATGGGTGGTGTCCTCAAGATGTCTATTTGGAACCGGGCGGGGAAACCTCCTTCAACGGGAGCGTCCCCGGCAACCACGTGATCCGGACTGCCGGCGGTCACGATCCACAACAGGCACACCCTGGGATTGTGCACATCCATATACTCCTGAACTTGGATCCATCCATGGATCGTTACCATTGGCTCGCCGACGTAATCGACACCCGCCTGCGGATCTCCGCAGCCCGGTAAACAAGTGACAGGCAAGATGCCGGCGAGGAAAAAAAAGAAAGCCAACCGCCTCGCAAAACCGCCCTTCCTCATGATGTTATCTCCAACACCATCTGCAACCGATTAAAAAAACCTGCTTATTATCACATACCTACAAGCCAAAACGCAACCAGTAAAAACAGACGACAGTTGTTTGTACTACTGACCCCGAAAATCTTCGCGGCCCGCAAAGATTTTCTGAGTACTGCGCGGGTCACTGGGTTGCAGCGTAGCGAAGCGGAGCAGTACCGGTGAGCGCAGCAAACGGTTTTGGTGCGGTGGATCCGCGCTGTGAAACATGCACTTTTTTTGTCCGCATAGACGTGACTGCGTGTCAATCAAAGACATAACGTGCAAGTTGCTTCAGGCAACAGTACCAATTGAGGAGGAATCCTGAAATGACCGATTATGTCAAGAAAAACAGCCGCGTGACGCGCCAGTCTACCGCATTTGCGAAGCTGCTGTCTACATTGCTTCTTCTGATGCTCGGTGGTTGTAGCCCCGCGAATGAGCCATTCCCGATCGAGGCAGAGAGCCACGCGATCAGCGGCCAAGCAGGTCAAAGCTATTACTACTATTCAGGCTCGCGCAGAGTTGCCATCGAGCCGGTTCCCGACACCTGGGTGTTGGTATCACCAAGCGATCACAGGGAGCAACTCGCCGCTCACGACAAGCGATTCGTCCCCTCCGGCACCGAGTCGATAGCGACTTTGGAGGACGGCCTCTCCGTTTACACCATTGTGCATAAGATCGACAAGACGGCCGCGAGGTCGCTCCACGGCACGTTGGGGAGGGCTGAGAGAATCTGGCGGCAAGGTGATCTTCCGATTGTCCCCTCCGGCCGTGTGCTCTTGCGCTTTTGTTCCACCGTCGAGACAGAGAACCGACGGGTAATACTGGAGCAGATGCGGGCCGATGTGATCGAGAGCTTTCCGGATGGGAGCCTGCTTGTTCGCGTCGAGGGAGACAGCATCGCCTGGGCGAACCGACTTCATGAAAGTGGCCTGGTCGAGTTCGGAGAGCCGGACCTCGGTCGCCTGTACGAGTTGCGGTCGCCGCCCGAAGACCAGTTCTACCCGCGCCAGTGGCATCTCGAGAACACCGGACAGGACGGCGCCCTCGCGGGCGCGGACATCGACGCGGAGGGCGCCTGGGAGCTGACCACCGGTACCCCCGATGTGGTCATCGCCATCATAGACACCGGTGTCGATCCCGACCACGAGGATCTCGACTCCTGCAAGCTCATGGAAGGCTACGACGCGTTGTTGGACGTGGCCGGCGTGACGGACTACGACGGGCATGGGACGTCCTGTGCCGGTGTCGCGGCAGCGCGCGCCAACAACGGCGTGGGAGTTTCAGGGGCATGCCCGGCCTGCCGGGTTCTCCCTGTTCGTATCGGCCTGGGATGGGACGCCAGCGAGCTATTCGACACTTTCGCTCCTCAGGGTGGTGCAATCGCCTTCGACAGCCACGTGGCCCGGGCTTTTTTCCACGCCGTCGACAACGGTGCCTGGATCATCTCGAACAGTTGGGGTCCGGTCGTCGGGATGGGGCCGCAGCCGCTTTCCTCCATCAATGAGTCGGCGCTGGGCTATGCCGAGACGAATGGGCGCGATGGCCTCGGCGAGGTGGTTCTCTTTGCCGCCGGCAACGAGGGCGCGCCCGTCGATCTCGACGGGTTCGCCAGCCACGAGCAGGTCATGGCAATCGGCGCCAGCAACGATCAGGACCGGCGTAGCGCGTACAGCAACTACGGCAGCAAGCTGAGCGTCGTGGCCCCCTCGAGCGGCATATCTGTCCTCGATGGCGCCAGGACGAGCGGGATCTGGACGACCGACATCTCGGGGCCGGCCGGATACAACGCGCCCGTGGGTCAGCGCGAACGCACAGGCGACGCCATGGGGCACTACACCGCTCGCTTCGGAGGGACCTCTTCTGCGACACCCCTGGTTGCAGGCATCGCCGGTCTGGTTCTGTCGGTGGATCGTTCACTGACCGCAGAGCGGGTGCGCCAATTAATCGAATCGACCGCGGTCAAGATAGATCAAGCCGGTGGAAGCTACGACGCGGACGGATTCAGCCGCTTTTACGGCCACGGCCGTGTGGACGCCGCGGCAGCGGTCGTTCGCGCGCTGGCTGAACGCGGTGAACCCGAGGTGGGAGATGCATGTGCCGGTGTCTGTGGCGGAGCCAACCCCCTGTGCGTCGAAGACGCCGTGTTCGGCGACTACTGCACGCACGCCTGCGTGTCGGACGACGACTGTCCCGCTGCGTATTCGTGCGAAGATCGTGACGAAGGCCGCGTCTGCGCGCGGCCTCTGCCGTGCGCACAGGTGCCGGAACTGTGCAACGGCGTGGACGATGACGGCGACGGGGAGACCGACGAGGTATGCGGGCGAGACTGCACTCCCGGTCCCCCCGGCTCCGATGAGGGCCGTTGCGCCGGGGCCGTTCTGATCTATTGCGACGGTGGTCGCGAGGTGAGCGTTGACTGCGCCGCCCTGGGTGCCACATGCATCGCGGACGGGGTTCCCCACTGCGATTTCCCGTGTCCGGAGGATTCCCCCCCCGGAGAGGACGCCCCGGCGTGGTGTGCCGGCAACACCGTTGTCTCTTGTCAATACAGAGAATTCTTTGGCCGAGTTGAGTTCGCGGGTATCAGCGTGGAGGGCTGCGCTGAGCTGTGTGTTGTGGGAAGCTACGGGCCGACATGCGAGTGTGCCGGGGTGGTTGACGTGTGCGATGGCAACACCCGGGTGCGATGCGTCGACGGCGCGACCAGGCGCGTTCCTTGCGCTGGAGAATGCGACGACTCGGGCGGTTGGGCCAGGTGCAAGTGCGAGACATCTCTGAGTTGCAACGGAGATCGGCTTAGCTTCTGCAATTCATTCGGGCAGACAGTCGAGGTGGATTGCCCGGAACGGTGCCTGCCGGAAGCGGGAGAAATGCAGATGCCGGACTGCGCCTGCGCCGGAAATATCGCCGAGACGGGTAATTGCTCGCCCGACGATGGCCGAGTTACACTATGCATCTCGGGGGAGACACGGACGTTTGACTGTCCCGAGACCTGCGGAATCAGAAATGTACAAACATTCTACGGGGAGAATGTCGAACGCGCGGTCTGCACCTGCGCCGACCTGCCCGAGGAAGGGATTTGTAAAGAGAACGTACTGACCACCTGCCCGTTGGGTTTTCGACTCGAGACCGCGTGCCCGGGAAGCTGCGGCTGGGTAGTGGACGCTCTGAGCCTGGAGTTTCGTCGAGGTTGCCTGTGCGCAGGCATGCAAGCCGGCGTGGAGTGCGACGGGGGCGACATTGTGGCGTGTCTGAGCAACGGGGAGACCGTGCGAATCGCCTGCAGCCAGATCGAGCCGGGGACGGACACGTGCGTGCCTCGGGACAACGGCGGAGCCAGTCCGTCCGAGGACCCGCCGATCGAGTGCATTTCGTTAAGCTCGCCCGACGGCGGAACCGATGGCGGAGCTGACGGGTCCGTGGACGCTGGTGCCGACTCGGGTGGCCAGGACGGAACGGGAACGGGCGGTGGCGGTTGCGGCTGTCGTATGGCCTCTTCTCATGGTTCGATTGGCTTCGTGATGCTTTCACTCCTGGTCGTCGTCCTGGCGTTTCTGAGAAGACGATGGGGGACGGTAAGGAAGAACTCCACCTGCGTGTCTTGTCCTGAGCCGCAGCGGACTGGGACCAGAAAAACAACGAGAGAAGCAGAACGCGCTTGCTTAGGGTCCGCGTAAAAATAACTTCCCATTCTATGAGGGCCGGATCGTGTAGTTCCACTTCGGCAGCGTAGCGTGGCCTTTGATGCGGAGTTGGCTCATCTGCTCGTCCGATATTT
>JAUXGL010000194.1 GCA_030622135.1 Deltaproteobacteria bacterium | reverse complement strand
GGCTACGTCGACCAGATAGGTGGTTGCGTAGAAGAGGATGGTGAGGCCCAGGGCCACCAGGGGCAGCAGCAGCCAGACGCCCCAGGACTTGTCGGCCCAGTTGTCGGGGACGCCGTGGACGGTGAAGTGGATGGGGATTTTTTCGGGGAGCTCGCTGAAGGTGATGCCGGCATACACAAAGAGGATCGAGATGACGATCGCGTTGATGAGGTGGCTCAGGCGATCCGAGCCCGGGTTTTGTATGTCAGGGCCCATGCTTGTCCAGGCAGGTGCGCTCCAGGTAGGCGTAGGCGTTGTGGGCGTGGATGGATTCCTGGTTTTCTACTTCTACCGAGAACCAGTCGATGCCCTTGACGCCGCAGAGGTTTTGGGCGACCTTGCGGGCCACGTCTTCCACGAACATGGGGTTCTGGTAGGCCTTTTCGGTGACGTATTTTTCGTCTTCGCGCTTGAGGACCGAGTAGACGTCGCAGGAGGCGCTGGATTCGACGATGTCGATTACCTCCTCGATCCAGACGAAGCGATCCTGGCGGAACCGAACGGTGACGATGCCGCGCTGGTTGTGGGCGCCCTCGGTGCTTATGGCCTTGGAGCAGGGGCACAGGGCGGTGATGGGGACCCTTACTTCGATCTCCAGCATCACCTCGTCGGAGGCGAAGCCCCGGATGCTGCAGTCGTAGGCCATCAGGCCCTCGGCGCGGGAGACCGGGGCGGTCTTGAGGATGAAGTAGGGAAACGTGACCTCGATGTGGGCATCGCGGGCGGAGAGGCGCTTGCGCATGTCGCGCAGGATGCGGGGGATGCGGGTGGTGGTCATGTTGTCGCAGTGTTCGTTGAGCAGCTCGACGAAGCGGCTCATGTGGGTGCCCTTGAACCGGTGGTGGAGGTTCACGTACATGTTGACGCGCGCGACGGTGCGCTGGACGCCGCCGGTGCGGTCCAGGACGCCGATGGGGTAGGCGATGTCCTTGACTCCCACCTTGTCGATTTCGATATGCCGGGTGTCGGGCTGATTTTGAACATCGACATCGGGTTTGTTGTAAGCGCGGTTCATTACTTTTCCTCGGGGTCCTCCGTCCCTTTTGTCTCCCCTTTTGGCTCCCCTGACTTCCGGTCGATCTTGTTGGTCACGTACCGGAAGATGAGCAAGGCGATGGCGGCGGTCAATCCGATGGCCACGAAGTAGTACCAGATGTGATGGGCATCGGCATAATAGGTGGCTTTCTGGGCCGCGGTCAGGCCGGCCGGAAGGGTCTTGGGGTTCGGGCAGTAGGCGTCCAGCAAGAAACCCGACATGATGAAGCCGGCCAGGGCCGAGAAAAACGAATGCAGGTGACTGAAGCCCAGATACAGGCCCTCCTCCCCCTTGGGAGCCTGAAGCGAGAAGTACTCCAGGAACCGGGGCGAGATGAAACATTCGGCCAACCCCTGGATCCCGATCCCGATGATCATCATGATGGTCAGGGGATGCAAGGTGATGAACCCCAGGACCAGGATGGAAGGGCCATATATGCCCTCCAGCCACGGGCTGGCCGACATGGCCAGGGCGGAGAAGGGCATCATGAGCATTCCGACCAGCATCGAGGAGACCGCTCGATATTTCTTCATTAGCTGGGTAACCAGCACCACGAACAAGACCACCGCGGCCGGGTTCACGTTGGCCAGCCACTCCGGCCGTGCTTCCACACCCTGGAGGCGAATGACGTACTTGGGCATGGTGGCGTACAGTTGATGCTGAATGATCCAGAACCCGGTGACGATGAACGTGAGGATGATCAGTCGCGGAGCGCGGAAGATGCGCCACAGGGCGCGGGCCACGTCCCCAAGTGTCTTGCCTTCTTCGCTGGGAGTCTTGATCCGTTTGAAGAAGAACAGGGCGAAGAGCAAGGCCAAAAATGCCATGGCCGAGGAGAAGAAGTTGACGTACTCCAGTCCGATCCCCTGCCGGATGTACGGTACGAAGGTCTTGCCACTGAAGGCGCCGACGTTCACCACCCAGTAGAAGAGGGAGTATCCGCGGGCGCGGTTGGCCGCGGTGGTGGTCTTGCTGACCGTGCCCGTAATCAGCGGCTTTATGAATGAACCGCCGATCATCACCACCAGGAGAAACAGAATGACCAATGCCTTGGAGTGAAAGACTCCCAGGAAGAAGTAGCCCACGGTCAGCAGGCTGAATGCCAGGATCAAGCCGTTCTTGAACCCGATCTTGTCGGCAATGGCTCCCACGAACGGTGGCAGGAGGTACAGGCCGGCAAAGAAGATGCCGGCCACGAACGCGGTCTCCTTGTCATCGAACCCGACGATGTCGGTGAGGTACAGGGTCAACACGATGAAAAAGCCGTAATAGGCGGCTCGTTCGAAGAGCTCCATCAGATTGGCCGTCCAGAACTCGCGGGGGAATTTCCAGGACTGTTTTTCTTTTGTTGTCGTTGTCGAGTTTTCCATGCAAGCAGGGTAAGACAGGGGGGGGGGCGGTTTCAACCAGAATCTCTCACCCCCCTTTCACGGTTACGTTTTCTTGGGCTGGGGCTTGGCGTGCCAGACCTTGCGGGCCAGCAGCAGGCCGATGAGGGCGATGGGGATCATGTAGAGCGGCCAGGTGATCCAGTTGTCGGGGTTGGCCGCGGCGCCGGTCACTTCGCCGGACGCGGTCAACTCGTCCTTGGGCAGGGTGAGGCCGTAGACCAGCGCCATGGTGGCGGTTCCCAGGTAGACGAAGCCGTCGATGATTCCCACGGCGATGCCGACGTTCTTGGTCCCGCCGAAGTCCATGCTGGCCGTCCCGGAAAGCATGCCGTGAACTCCAATCACGCACACTGACATGAGCACCACCAGGATGCCCACCGCCGCGGTCTGGTACAGGAAGGTGAGCGCTATCGCCAATATGAACATGGCGGCATACAGGATCGCGGCCACCGGGCCCCGGCGAGACTGGAAAACGTGGTCGGAGATGACCCCGGCCACCACTCCTCCCAGGATGCCCGCGCAGCACAGCAGCATGCCCCAGTTGTTGAAGATGAAGTCATCCTTCAGGTCCAAGACCGCGTCGGTCTGCTTGGCGAAGGTGCGGTACCACTGCATGACCGCCTGGCGCAGGAACCCGCTGCAGAACTCCACGCAGGCGATGGTCATTATTACCGGGTTCTTCAGCATCATCCAAAACACCGCCGCCGCGCCCATGCGCGGGCCCTCGTCGCCGGCGGAGGCGTCGGCGGTGTTGAAGTCGTCGAGGCCGGCCTGGCCCGGCGTGTCCTTGATCACGAACACGTCGATAATCCAGAAGAGGGCCAGTATGCAGGCGGGCATTAAAAATACCCACCAGAGCGGCAGCAGCTTCATGATCTTGGGACTCCAGTCGTAGGCGAAGTAGAGACCCAGCGCGATCAGGATGCCGAAGATGGCGCCGAACACCCCGCGCTCGCGCACGTGGAACCAGGGCGCGTTCACCTTGACGATGGCCACGGCCCCGAAGCTCTGGAAGTACATGTTGGTCGCGTACAGGACGGAGAAGAGGGGAATGAAGCTGTCATAGACGAAGTCGCAGAGCGGCCCTTGCTCGAGCAGGGTGAGGGTGCAGAACCCCATGAGCAGGTTGGCTACCAGCACTCCGCCGGCGCCCAACAGTATGGCCCGCTTGCCGCCGATGCGATCGGTGAGCGGGCCGTTGATGAGGAAGGAGAAGCCGTAGACGACGGTGCCGATGCCGAAGATGGTGGCGAAGTCCTGGTTGGACATGAGCGGTCCGCCCAGGGCGTCGTGCATCTCCCCGAAGGCGTGCTGGCTGACCTTGATGTTGTAGCGGCCCATGTACAAGAAGGCGTAGGTCAGGCCCAGGGGCAGCCAGTTCAGCGTGCGGCGGCGGCGGTAGGCCTTGGTGTGGTTGACGCCCTCGACCTGGGGGAGGCGGGCGATGACGAAGGTGATTATGATGAGGAGGATTATGATGGGCAGCAGGTCGTTGAGCCAGTCGGGCATGTCGGGGCGTCCTATTTGAGCGGTTTGTCCATGAGTCGGCGAATGTTATCGGCTTCCTTTGGTCGGGCCTTGCTTCTCCTTCAGCGCAAGCGCTTCCACTTGCTCACCGAGCCCGGGACATCCATGGGCGGCGGCTCGGCGGCCAGGACGTACTCCGCCCGCCGGTTTCTGGGTTCGTCGGTCTCGTCGGGCGTCGGCACCTTCAGGCCCCGCTCGCCGAAGCCCTGGTAGTAGATGGGATGCGCGAAGCCCTTTTTTTGCAGGTACTCGGCGATGGAGCGGGCGCGCTTCTCGGAGAGCCGCTGGTTGTAATCGACCGCGGCCACGCTGTCGGTGTAGCCGGCGATGTACAGCTTGACCTCCAGGAGCTTGCCGTACTTCTGCAATCCCTTTTGCAAAAGCACGTAGCTCCGGTCCAGCTTGGGGGATTGGTCGGGCCGGATGTCCCCCCGGCCGGTTTCGAAGTGCACCTCTTCGTGGGGAACGGCATAGGTCCAGGGGATCAGCTCGATGTCCTCGTTGATATTGTCGAAGTCGGTGGCGATGAGCTTGATCTTCAAGACCTTGCCTTGCTTTTGTTTCCAGGCCACGCGAACCGCGGTGTCGGGTTTTTTAACCGATACGGCGCCGCGGTCGAGCGTCTTGCCGTCGTCGCCCACCACCCGGTACCGGACCCTGGTGAGCGGGCGGCGGGAGCGCAGGACCAGGGTGTGGGCCTCCAGGTCGAGCTCGTTGCGGTTGGCGTGGAGGCCCAGGCCGGCTATGACCTCGGCGTAGAAGTCGAGGTTCATGGCGCCCTCGTCGCCGCCGGAGAAGGTCACCGTCAGGGCTCCCCGGTAGCGGTGGCGGCCTTTTTTCTGGGGGATTATGAAAGTGCGTTGGCTGTCGCGGGGGATGTTTATCAGGCGGGAGTGCACCTTCTTTCCATCGTTACGTCTCAGGTTCAGGGTCAGGGCGGTCAGGTCTTGGTGGATGGAGACGACCAGGGAGGGGTTTTTGCCGGCGGGGACCTTGTCATTCAAGTGGACCTTTACTACGTCGGCGGCCAGGGAGGGAGCTCCGGCAACCGCAACGGCGATCCCCAACACTACCGGGGCCATACACTTCAAGGCGGCAACGGGTTTCATTTCATCTCCTTGATAGAGACATGGCCGGCTCCTCAATACTCGAATAACCGTAGTTCCCCCAGCGCTTCGGGATCTTCCGTCGGGCCCATGGGGGAAAACGCGGCCTGCGACCGGGCCCCGCGGTCGTTGTCGTACACGGCCAGGTCGAACCCGAACAGCTCGCCCGTGTCGGGGGGTTCGACCAGGTACCCCAACTCCCGCCAGGGGATCCGGACCCAGAAGGTGTATCCGTTGCCCTCCCGGCAGTCGTTACTCGGCCGCGGCCCGTCGAGATCGAACCGGAAGTATATCTCGCCGGGATCCCAGGCGCCCGCGCCCATCCGGTCGAACGAGGTTCCGCCCGCCGGGCTGAAGACCGCCCGGTAGGCCTGGGGATCCGTGTAGGGGTCCCGGACCACGGTAACTTCCACCGCGTCGAATTCGACCAGGTTGGCCCGATCTCCATCCATGAGTTGGCGCGCGCAGAATACCCGGTCGGCGGACTCGATCGCCAGCATGAGCGCGCTGCTGTCCCACAGCGCGTAAACCATGACGTTGTCCTCGCAGGCGGCTCGGTGCTGGGCCAGGGGCACCGCGCCCGAGGACAAGAAGTCGTCGATGCCCTCTAAAAGCCCGACGGTGCCGGCGGTCACCCGGCGCGCATCCAGCAGGCGCGGCTTCAGCACCAGGTCGCCGGAGCCGAAGGGGTAGTGTTCGGGCGGCGTGGCTTGCGGGTTCTGTAGGGGGTTCCAGCCGGGCGGCCAGGTGGGGGTGCTTACCGGATCTTCCCCCGGTTGGTCGACATCCTGGATGTATATGCCCAGCTTCATCTTCCAGCCGGGGCCCGGGCTCTCGCCGTCGGTCAGAGAGTCGATGGGAACGGCGGCGAAGACATCGTAGCCGCCCAGGCGCTGGTTGAAGCTGTGCAGCAGCGGGTAGTTTATGTGCGGGGAGTTCTGCGGGTGCCACTGCTCGGCGAACTGCGCGGCGCCGAAGGCCACCACCACGTCGTCGATGCCCCGGCCGGCCTCGGCGGAGTCTCCCATCCCGTCGATGGCCAGGACCACCAGGTCGCCGCTGTACCAGTTGTCGTCGTTTTGGATCACCACGTCGTCTAAAACCCGCAGATCCACGTAGAGATAGCGACGGTTGTACGCCACCGAGCCCCGGGCGTTTTCGAAGATGAAGCTTTCGGGTACCCCGGCGGGGATCAGGCCCTCGTTCGGGTCCACCAGGGGCGGTCCGGCGTGGGCGACCGCGGCGGTGTCCGGAGTGAAGAACAGGCTGGTCTTGACCACCTTGGAGAGCAGGTTGAGCGCCGGGCTGAACCCCCAGGAGAGGCGCGCGCCCGCGGAGTAGCCGGTCACCTCGATGCGGCAGCCGTCGCAACGCCGCAACGGGCCGAAGTCCTCGCTGGAGCTCGGCGGGCCGATCTTCCATTTGCCGGTACCGTCGTCCAGGGCCGCCTCCAGCCGGCTCACGCCCGCGAAGGGATCCGTCTCGCCGATCCCGATGGGGTACAGGTTCAAGTAGAGGGTCTGGTACCCGGTTTCCCCGCAGCCGGCGAAAAAAACAAGAAAGAGCATAAATGGGTTGCGGCGGAGCCGCGCTGTGGGGTTACTTCTTCTCACTTTGTCTCTATCCCGTGTTTCTTCAGCAAATCCTTCAGGTGGTGCCGGTCGAGCCGGGCCGTGCGGGCGGCCTTGGATACGTTGCCGCCGGCCTGCTCGATCAGGTCGGTCAGATAGGCCCGCTCGAAGGCGTCCACCACCTTGGATTTGGCCTCCTTGAAGGGCAGGGCCGCTGAAGCGTCCCGGTGCGCGCTGGTTTCTCCCAGGCCCTTGGCGATCTCTTCCAGGAAGGACTCCAGATCGAGATCCTCCGCCTTGTGCAGTGCCGCCGCCCGCTCGGTAACGTTGCGGAGCTCCCGGACGTTGCCGGGCCAGGGGTACTCGACGAAGCGCAGCAGGGCCGCGGCGGGGATTTGGGCGCGGAGCCCGCCCTTTGCGGACTGCGCCAGGAAATGCTTCATGAGCAGGGGCAGATCCTCGGATCGCTCGCGCAGCGGCGGGACGTGGACGGTCACCACCGCCATGCGGTAGTAAAGATCTTCCCGGAAGCTTCCCCGTTCGACCTCCGCCTTGAGGTTCTTGTTGGTGGCGGCAATCACTCGTATATCCACGTCCACGGTTCGATCGCCTCCCAGCGGACGGAACTGACGCCGCTCGAGGGCGCGCAGGAGCTTGGGCTGCAACTCCGCGGGCAGGTCGGCCACCTCGTCGATGAAGACGGTTCCCCCGTGGGCCTGCTCGAAGGTGCCCTTTCGGTCGGCGACCGCGCCGGTGAAGGCGCCCTGCTTGTGGCCGAAGAGCTCGCTCTCGGCCAGGTCGCGAGGGATGGTGGTGCAGTCGATCACCACGAAGGGCTGGTCGTTGCGGGAGCTGGCTTGATGAACCGCTTCGGCCAGGATCTCCTTGCCGGTCCCGGTTTCGCCTTCGATCAGCAGGGTCAGATCCGTGCCGGCCACGTCGGCCAGGGTGGCGAAGATCTTCCGCATCCTTACGCTTTTTCCCAGCACGCCGTGGAAGTCTGTCTCGGCTACCGGCTCGGGACGCAGGTTCTTCTCCCGGGGAACCACCTTGAAAAGCGTTTTTCCCGCGCGCAGGGTCGCGCCCGGCCTCACGACGATCTCCTTGACCTTGGAGTCCATGAAGTAGGTGCCGTTTTTGCTGTCCAGGTCCCGGATATGGACGCCGTCTTTTTCCTTGTGGGCCCTAAAGTGCCGGCGCGAGATCGTGTCGTCTATAAGCATCAGATCGCAGGCCGGGTCCGTGCCCACGGTGATCTCCTCGGATCCCAGGTCGCAGGCCCGGCCGGTGTCCGGGCCGCCTGTGACCCGCAGGCGTAGCCTGGAGAGGTCCCGCATCACGGACAGATCCGCGTCCTTTATCAACCGGGTGGATCGGCTCTCGTCGGCGCTCATAATACAGGAATCCTAGCCCACGCCCGCGTGATGTGTCAAAGTTGCCAATCTCTCCCGGCCACTGCTAGACTGCACGGCCAAGGGATGCGCACCTCATTTGCCGCGATTCTTTTGTTGTTCCTGTTCTCCGGTTCGGTCCGGGGCCAGGATACCATTACGCTCTTGGTGCGTGATCGGGGGATGGCGCCGCGGGATCTGGCCTTCTTGGTTCATGCGCTTTCCGGCAGGCTCAACCGGAACCAGGGCATCCTGGCGGAGGTGCCCGCTGGTCCGCTCGACTTGGAAACCCTGCATAAATCGAAGGAGAAGGCGATAGCATTTCTAAAAGAGGCCCGGGAGCTTTACCAGAAGTTCGACGAGAAGGGAGCGCTCGAGAAACTGGTCGAATCCCGGGCGGCCCTGATCGCCGGCTGTGGCGGGGCGGATGCCGGGCTGCTGTGCTCCCAGGCTCTCCTGGAGGGCCTGATCCACTTCACCGCGGGCCGGCGGGACCGGGCCAAGCTGTCGTTTGCCCAGCTGGCCGCGCTCGATCCGTCCTTCGAGCTCGATACGACCAAGGTAGCTCCGAAGGTCGTGGCCGTTTTCAATGAGGCGCAAGACCGGCTGCGGAAAGAAACTCCGGGCCTTCTGGATCTCTCCGGCCGGCCGCGGGGCGCCAAGGTTCGCTTCGACGGCGGAGAGTCCGGCTCGCTTCCGGCCATCCTCGACCGGGTGCCGCCGGGCAGCCACTGCGTCGAGGTGACCGATCCCGCTCATGGAGCCTGGGTGGCCCGGATAACCATGCCCGCGGGAGGCACCGTGCGCATGCGGGTCATCCTGTTTCCGTATTCCGCGGTTGGGCTGCTCGAAGCGGAGCCGGGATTGTCCCGCGACGCGGATCCCGGCGAGCTGGCCCGCGGGTTTTCGACCGGCTACCTGGCCCTGGGAGACGCCGAAGCATCCCGGGTAACCATCCGGCTCATCTCGGCGAAAAACGCGCAGGTGTCCGACCCGGTCGTCTGCAGGGCCGAGCCCGCGCTGGAGAACCTTTTGCCCTGCCTGCACGACGGCCTGATGTCCGCGCACAAGCAGCTCTC
>JAUXGL010000123.1 GCA_030622135.1 Deltaproteobacteria bacterium | reverse complement strand
GTCTACTTTGGCCGCGATGAGTGCTTCTACGCCGGCGAGATTGTCGCACTGGAAGACGCCTGCGAGGGCGAGACCGACGTGGACAGTTGCCTGGCCCACGGAGGCTGCGCCTGGGTTGGCGACTTTGGTCGCGAGGAGTGCTTCTACGCCGGTGAGATTATCGCACTGGAAGACATCTGCGAGGACGAGACCGACGTGGACAGTTGCCTGGCCCACGGAGGCTGCGCCTGGGTTGCCGACTTTGGCCGCGAGGAGTGCTTCTACGCTGGCGAGATCGTCGCACTGGAAGAAGACCCCTGCAAGAACGAGACCGACGTGGACAGTTGCCTGGCCCACGGAGGCTGCGCCTGGGTTGGCGACTTTGGCCGCGAGGAGTGCTTCTACGCCGGCGAGATCATCGCACTGAAAGACGCCTGCGAGGACGAGACCAACGTGGACAGCTGCCTGGCCCACGGAGTCTGCGGCTGGGGCGATCGCGGTGACGGCGAGGAGTGCTTCTATGTCGGGGACGTCATAGCATTTTAGAATACTATACTCTCCAGTTGCATAAAATCCCGCATTTTACCCTGAATTTACCACCACACTCACGTAACCCACCGTAACTACTGAAGTCAAGTAGAATTTCTTAGACGTAGTTCCGAGGTCCCTACCGGTACTGGGCCTTCTTCACAACGTCACGGGTAAGCAGGTTTTCAAAGCCAACTCTTTGCAACAACTCCTTTTTCTCCTCAGTAATTTGGGTCATGTTGTATGTCGACAGACCGATATTTTCAACCTCGATGCGATCTATCAGGCAACCTGAGAGCTTCTGGTACAGTTTCTCGTGAGAGACGACGTCCCTCGTAAGATCACCTGGGTGCTTGTGGAGTCTGAGTGTCAGGGTGCGATCAACCAGGTGAGCCACGACGCAGACGGTGTAGTGCGCCTTGATGTGGTACTCGGTCCATACATGCACCGGCGCAACTTCCAAGAATGACTTGATGTCCCGGAAAGCCGACTCGATCACCACCTTGTCCCGATACGGGATGATGGCCTCTTCTGCGGGCAGGCGGAACACTTCTCCTTCCCTCTCTTTGTGATTGGTCACCAGCAGCCAGAATCCGTCGAGCCTTCCCGCCAGAAGCATCTGGGCTCCATCCACCGCGACCTCGCCGATGTAGGTGCGAACCTCACGTTCGGGCCCGTCGGCGGCCTTGCACCTCACATGCTCGACCTTAAGCTGCACATCGACGAAGCCACTCAGCTTCTTTTTTTCAAGCCTGCGCTTGAACTTGTCGTATGTCGGGCCCCTCTGCCTTGATTTCTTTGCCTGACGCAGTTCCTCATTCAGTTCTTTTACGAATAATTGAAAATCATCTACGGCCTGCTCTCTCGCCTTTCGCTGATCCTTGAACAGTTGGGGGTTGAAGCAGAGGATGTAGCGGCGCTCACCTTCAACCTTCACCTCGCGATAGTATGTGTTGCCTCCGAGCCTGGCGAACCCGGCCAACTCTTCGGATTGCCTGTCAACCTGTTCCGGCTCCAAGTGGGAGAACTCCGTGAAGTCAAGCCCGGTGATGCCTTTCAGTTGACTTTTGTCCATGGCGGAAATGTACTTGATTCCGGTCCCCTCCAAAAGAGCCAGGTTGTCGTCGGAGACCATACCGCGATCAAAGACCAGGGTGGTGTCGCTTATTGAGAAGTTACCTGTCGGGATGCTTCAAGTTGTAAATATGGGACTGACCGCGGGAGATTCTGGGGAGAGACGAGCGAGAACCAGCTTCTCCGGCTAGACCCTCGCCGAAAACCCCTATTTTTGTCATTTCGACCGAAGGGAGAAATCTTTAAACTCACGTATTTTCAGTGCCATAAGATTTCTCGCTCCGCTCGAAATGACAACTTTGGATAGTTTTCGTTCAGGCACTAATTAGAAGAATACCACCACGAAGTGCTCATTAAAATCCAACCGGATCTTGACGCTGTAGGTAGGCTATTTTCGTTGACATCCTGGGGGGATGTGGATAGTTTCCTCATAGGTTATGGTGCCTTTCTGGAAATATCACGGGTTGGGCAATGACTTTGTGGTCATGGATGCCACCCGCGGAGGCGTGCTGGTGGACAGCCAGCAGGTCAGGTGGCTGTGCGATCGCTACATCGGGATCGGAGCCGATGGTGTGCTGACCGTCCTGCCGTCCGAGGCGGGGGATTTTAGGATGCACATCTACAATACGGACGGCTCGGAACCCGAGATGTGCGGGAACGGGATCCGCTGTTTCGTCAAATATCTGGTCGATTACGGCCTGGTGACCGGGCCGGATGTCAAGATAGAGACCGGCCGCGGGGTTCTGCTTTGCCAGGTCCACCAGGGGGACCATGGGAAGGTGGATTCGGTGACCGTCAACATGGGGCCGGCCGTATTCGAACGGTCGGAAATCCCCATGCAGGGAGAGGGGCGCTGCATCGAAGAGGAGATCGAGATCGGCGACGTGCGGTTCACGATCACCGCGGTCGCGGTGGGAACCCCTCACGTGGTGGTTTTCGAGAAAGCGGATATCTCCATGGCTCGCAAGCACGGGCCCCTGCTCGAAAGCCATCCGCTCTTTCCCCAGCGCACCAACGTGGATCTGACCGAGATCAAGAGCCGGGAGGAGATCGATCTGGTGGTTTTCGAGCGCGGCTGCGGGATCACTCGCGCATGCGGGACGGGGGCCTGCGCGTCGGTGGCGGCCTGCGCGGTGGTGGGTAAACTGGAGTTCGACCGTGAGATCAAGGTCAACCTTCCGGGGGGAAGCCTTTTTGTCAAAGTCGCCAAGGACTTTTCCTCCATATGGATGCGAGGGCCGATCGCTGAAGTGTACGAAGGGAAACTAAGCCGTCAACTTTCAGCCCTCAGCTCTTCTCATCATCGATAAGCAAAGCTGAAGGCTGACTGCTGAAAGCTCGATAAATGACCGACGTACGTATACTACTAGTCGACGACGAGACGTTTTATCTCCAGCTGTTCTCGGATTTTTTGGCCACCCGGCGGTACTATGTCAAGACGGCCAGTAGCGGCGCGGATGCCCTGGCCCTGCTTTTAAAAGAGAGATTCGACATCTTGATCACCGACCTGCTTATGGAGGGGATGGACGGTCTGACGCTCACCGAGAAGGTCCGCGACAGTTACCCCTGGGTGGACGTCGTGATGGTTACCCAGCGGGACGACGTGCGCCTGGCGGTCCGCAGCATGAAGATGGGTGTGTTCGAGTACCTGGTCAAGCCGGTGGACCGCGACGAGCTGCTGCTTACCCTCGATCGGCTGCTGGAGCGCCGGCGCTTGCTGGACCGGCAGAACAAGTTGATCGACGAGAGCATGGAGTACCTCCAGGCCCAGACGGTCTACCGCCGTTGCCTGGACATTCTCTCCACGCTGGATTTCGAAAACCTCTGCGAGATGATCCTTCAAAACACCATCCAGGCCACCGGGGCCCAGGGTGGGTTGCTATGGCTGACCTCGCCGGAGGACCGGCCCGAGGCCGGGGCGGAGAAACTCAACCTGGCCGGCTACCGCGGCCTGGTTACGGTGGATGACTTTCCCACGGCCATCATCGTCTCAAAGCAGCCTTTCCGGAGCGCGTTCGACACCAAGAGCCCCGTTTTCGCCAAGCCCTCCGTCGTCATGGGCCGGCAGGCCGCGCGCCATACCCAAGACGCCCTGTTCATCCCCCTGACGGCGGAGGAAGATCCCATCGGCTTGTTGCTGCTTCTCGACAAGCTCCGCGAGGATTTCTCCGAACGCGATCAGTACATCACCCGCACCATGGCGCAGTTCTCCGCCATCGCGCTCAAGAACTCCCGTCGGTTCCAGGCGCTGGAGCGGGTGGGCCTGAGAGACCAGACCAGCGCGGCGTACAACCTGACCTACTTCATCGACTACGCCGGCAAGGAGATCTACAAGGCTCGCAGGTACGGCCGCTCTTTTTCCCTGGTAACGGTGATGATCGACCGGTTCGAATTTCTCCGCGAGCATTTCAAGGCCGAGGTATGCATCCAGATGTCTCGAAAGCTGGCCGAGAGCATCTCCAAGGTGGTACGGGATTCGGACATTTTGGCCAAGGTGTCCGATTACGAGTACTACGTGCTGCTGCCCGAGACCGACGCGCTGGGTGCGCGCATGTTCATCCGTCGGAGCCATGAGGCCTTCTCCACCGACGACTTCATCGGCAAGATGAGCCGGGATTATCCGGTGAGCGTTACCCTGGGCGCGGCAACGTTTCCCTTGGAGGGCCAGGATTTCGACGAGCTTCTGGGGGTCTGCCGGGAGCAGAGCGAGCGAACTCGCTCCAGCCTGTTTCGCCGCCTGAAGCTTCGGGAGCAGGGGTTCTGGGAGATGGTTCAGCTTCTGGTGGGTCGTCCGGAGGACTACAACGGTCCCCCGGAGTCGGCCAGCCAGACGTTTAGGTTGGGCGAAGACGCGGACGGGGGCAGCGCGCACGGCATCTTCTTGGAAGCGGTTCTGGAAGAGATCGGGGAGGAAGTATCCCGGCAGGCGGTCGACCTGCCCAGTCGCCGGGCCATCCTGATCGACGTGGGCGGGGTGCTGGGCGCCGACCAGCGGCCGGTCGAAACGGTGGTGGCCCGGGCCGAGCGTGCCAAGGCGTTTGTCATCGGACGCAAGGGCCCGGGGTCCACCGAGTCCGATCATCCCGCGCTCACCCGGGTGTTTCTAGACGACGAGATGATGGATCGGCACCGCCTGCTGTTGGTGTTGAGTGAGCACCTGGCCTACGCATTTCTGGGCACCCTCAAAACCCAAGAGCCGCAAACTTCGCGTGTCGGCAAGGGCCGTGGCGAGTTGTACGGGTTCAATAGCCACGACCACTACCTGGTGGAGAACCTGATTGCCAAATTGCAGGAGCACTACAATTTGCAGAGACAGTACTGATGAAGCGCAAGACCATACTCATTGCCGATCCCGATCGTGATGTGCTCAAGCAGCTGGGCAACGCCCTGCACGATCGGGGTTACGATGTGCGGGCGGCGCGAGACGGTAGCAAGGCCCTGGAGAAGGTCATCCTGGTTCATCCCGACGTGGTGTTGATCGATGGGGAGTGCCCGATGATTCCTCCCCAGAAGTTCGTCCAGATCATCCGCAGCAATCCCACCACCGAGGATATCCCCATAATTGTCATGGGCCGGGGTGAGTCGGACGAGAGCGGTGTGCACGGCTACCGCGAGGGATTCGTCCGCAAGCCCTTCAACACCGACGAGATCCATTCCTTGCTGGCGGCCACGTTAAGGAAGATGGCCACCGCCGAGGAGGTTCGGGAGGAAGGCCGGGAGATCGAGGGGAACCTGAGCCAGATATCCCTGGTGGATCTTCTTCAGATCTTCAACATCAACCGCAAGACCGGCCTGCTGGAGGTGCGAGCCAACGGGAATGAAGGACACATCTACGTTTACGAAGGCAACGTGGTTCACGCCAGCGTCGGCAAGCATCGCGCGGAGAAGTCCCTCTTTCGCCTGTTGCATTGGCGCGACGGAACCTTCGCATTCATTCCGGAGAAGACCACCACCGATCTGAACATCCGGCGCAGCACCGACGTGTTGCTCCTGGAGGGCGCCCGTCAGTCCGACGAGCTCGGACGGCTCCGGGACGAGCTTCCCGGCGTCAATGTCAGGTTGGAGGCCGTGCCGGAGCTCAAGGAGCGCTACGAGGGACTGCACCCGGTCACCCAGCAGATCATGGATCTTCTGGAGTTCTACAACACGGTCGATGAGCTGATGGAGCACTCGCGGGTCAGCGACTTCGAGACCTGCCGGGCAATACGAACCTTGATGGACAAGGGCGCGCTCCGGGTGATCGACGAGGAGGTCGCCGAGCCCACCGAACCGCAGCCGCTTTTGGACCATGATCTTATATATGAGTTGAAGGTCAAGCTGGCGGAGACCCAACAGCCCGCCAAGGTCACCCGGGCGAAAGTGTGCCTGCTCTGCCCCGACGAGACGCTGAGGAAAGAGTTCGCCAGCGGGATGCGCAAGCTTCCCGGGATGGAGCTGATCGGGCAGCTGGAGTCAATCAAGCGGGGCTTCGGATTGTTGGGCGTGTTGCAGCTATCCGAGAACTTCCACATTGACTGGATGTTGCTGCCCATCCAGGCGTCGCTGCGGCCCCTGTGGCAGCCGCTGGGGGTGGGAATGGTCGGCGGTTTGGTGCTGCGCTCGGGCCTGGACGACCAGATCCTCTACCGCCTCAACCTGCTGGCCCACGAGCTGACCAAGTCGGCCGGCGTTCCCGTGCTGCAGCTCTCCGAGGAGGCCTGCTCCTCCCCCGTGGACGCAGCCAAGGTTCGCGAGGTGGTGGTCCAGTTGCTGCACCGCATTGCTTTCGAGCCGAAGACTTAACCTTAGAAGTTTCGGGTTCCGGTGGTGTTGCCATGGGGTGGCGCGTCGGGTTAAAATATATTGGTCAGCCCGTGCTGGAGGGATCGCATGAACCACGCAAGCAGACGAGTTTTTTTGACGGTGGCGTTGCTGGTCGCTTTGCTGGCCTGCTCGGACGAGCAGGCGCCCGGACCGATGTTGTGCTTGACGGATTCGGATTGCCCCGGAGAGCAGATCTGTTCGCTGGGGGCCTGCCGGGACGCGTGCACGACGTCTACGGATTGTCCCGAGGACATGGTGTGTGTTTCGGGGGCCTGTATCCAGCCGTGCGCGGACGATGAAGACTGCCACGAGAAGGAACGCTGCGAGAACGGCTACTGCGTTCCGCTTTCGCCGGAAGACGGGGGACTTCCGGACGGTGACCCCGGTGATGCTGGGGCCGAGGACGGGGGAGACGAGGAGGCCTGCGCCCCCGGGACTCAAGAACGCTGCGGGACCGACGAGGGGACCTGCCAAAGCGGCACCAGAACCTGCCGGGAGGACGGCACCTGGTCGGAGTGCCAGGGGGAGATCCCGCCCGAAGACGAGACCTGCGATGGCCGGGACAACGACTGCGACGCCTCGACGGACGAGGACGTCACCCCGCCGGGCGACGTTTGCTTGCGCGAGGGAGTGTGCACCCGGGTGGAGATTCGTTGCCAGGGGGGACGCTGGTTTTGCCGGTACCCGGTAGACTACCAGGCGGGGACGGAGCAGACCTGCGATGGCCTGGACAACGACTGCGACGGCCAAACCGACGAGGAGTCCGACCTGGTGGCCCCGCCGGGGCTTTGCCCGCAGTCGGGAATATGCGCGGCCGGGGTGGAGTCGGTTTGCCGGAGCGGGGGGTGGACTTGCAACTTCCCTCCGGAATACGAACCCGACGAAGCCTCCTGCGATGGCCTGGACAACGACTGCGACGGGGCCACCGACGAAGGCCTGCGCGACGCACCCCCGGGGACCTGCATCGAGCTGGGTATCTGCGCGCAGGCGCTTACGCCATGCATCGACGGTCAATGGGAGTGCCGTTACCCGGTGGGTTACCAGCCCTCCGGGGAGACGGTTTGCGACGGTATGGACAACGACTGCGACGGCCAGACCGACGAGGATCTCCAGGCGCAGGGCGTGTGCAGCCCGCACGGCGTCTGCGCGGGGACCGCGGCCGTCTGCGAGAATGCCGTTTGGATGTGCCACTACCCCCCCGAATACCGGGTTCCCGACGATACCTGCGACGGCGTCGACAACGACTGCGACGGAGTGCCCGACAGCGGGCTGTTCTGCGGCGGGGTTTGCTGCGCACTGGGCGAGATCTGTCGGTTCGACGCCTGCATAACCGATCAGGGCGGTTGCTCGGTGGACGGGGATTGCCAGGAGGACAGTTACTGTGACAACGGGGATTGCATTCCCTACGGAACCGGCCCCCGGGAAGACACCAACCCCGACTGCACCCGCCTGATCGTGGCGGGACTGTTCCAGCCCGCCCTGCAATGTGAGTGGACCGCGCCGCCGGCGGGGGACCCCTATCCGGACCATCTCCAGGTCCTGGGCACGCCCATGGTGGCCAACTTCGACTTCGACTCGGATCCCCAGACGATCAAGCCGTCCATCGTCTTTAACACCTACGACGCCCTGGACGGCGACTCCGGCGTCATGACTGCGCTTGACGGGGTGATCCGGATCATCGACGGGGAGACCTGCCAGACCCAGTTCTCGCTGGGGCCCTACACCAACGGCTGCAACCCGGTGGCCATCGGTGACCTGGACGCGGACGGCCGCCCGGAGATCGTGGCCCACCGGAACAACGGGGGCGTGATCGCATACCGGTACGACAGCGGCTCGGGTTCCTGGGCGCAGCTATGGGTGGGCCACGACGGGGCGGGGACGCCGGTGACATTCACCGAGGGCTCCACCGGGTGGGGCGGGCCTTCGCTGTGTGACCTGAACGACGACGGTTCCCCCGAGGTCTTGTCGGGCGGCCTGGTCTACGACGCCACCGGCCTGCTGATCGACAACAGCCTGAGTCTGTCCGTACTTTTTCGGGTGGGTTTTCCGGTGGCGGCCGATCTGGATGGCGACGGGAAGGTGGAGCTGGCCGGTGGCAACGCCGTCTGGGAGTTTGATCCGGTAGGCTTAACCTGGGTGGCTGAATGGAGCGGCACGGGTTCGGGCTACACGGCGGTAGCCGACTTCGGCACCTACACCGCCGTTCCCGCTCAGGACGATCGCGGCACCCTGGACGGGATCGCCGAGGTGGCCGTGGTGGCCGGCGGTCAGGCCCGCATCGACACGATTGGCGGGCGCACCGTGTTCGGGCCCATCACGCTCCCGGCCAGTTCGGGTGGCGGCCCGCCCACCATCGGGGACTTCGACGGGGACGGCCGGGCGGAGCTGGCCGCGGCGGGATCGGACTCCTACACGGTCTTTGACCCGGACTGCACCGGAGCTCCGCAGGCTCAGTTCTGCCCCACTCTTCAGACCGGCGGTATTCTCTGGACCCGGCCCTCCCAGGACCACTCCAGCAACATCACCGGTTCGTCGCTGTTCGATTTCGAAGGAGACGGATTCGTCGAGGCGGTTTACGCGGACGAGTGTTTCGTGCGCGTCTACAACGGGTCGGACGGGACGGTGCTTTACTCCCAGTGGCGGTCGTCCTGCACCTGGAACGAGAACCCGGTGGTGGCCGACGTGGACGGGGACTTCTCCGCCGAGCTGGTGGTGCCCTCGAACCGGAGCTGTGGCACGGCGCCCCAGAATATGGGCGGAACCGCCTACGAGACCAGCCCGCACGGCAATCCCATGGATCCCCTGTTCGTGGGCCTTCCCTGCGTCGACAGCACCGACTGCGCAAGCGGTGTGTGCGACTCGGGTTTCTGCCGCTGCACCGCGGACGCCGAGTGCGGCGGCGGGGGGTTCGTGTGCGCGCCGCCGCCGGCGGGAACGCCCGGGAGTGGCAACACCTGCCGGGCCGAGTGGCTGGGAAGTATTAACGGCGTGCGAGTATACCGTGACAGCCTGGACCGCTGGGTGGGTTCCCGGTTCATCTGGAACCAGCACGCCTACGCCATCAGCAACGTACTGGAAGACGGTACGGTTCCGCGGACCTCGCTGGCGGAGTTGAACTGGCAGGTGGCGGGCTTGAACAACTTCCGGCAGAACATACAGGGAGACCTCAATCCGGCTCACTCCCCGGACATGACATCTGGGCAGGGGACCTTCGCGGCCCAGTGCGACCAGGGGGCGCTGACCCTGACCGTGCGCGTTTGCAACCGGGGGACCAACCCGATCGCCTCCGGCGTGAGCGTGGGATTCTTCGACGGAGACCCCGACCAGGGCGGAGTGCTGGTATGCACCACGACCACCACCCTGAGCCTGAACCCCGGCGAATGCGAGATGGTAAACTGTGACTGGCAGAACGCGCCGATCAGCGATCCCCACGACATCACCGTGGTGGTGGACTACGACACCCAGCGCACCGAGTGCCTGGAGACCAACAACCGGGCGATGATCCCCGGGGCTACCTGTCCGTATCTATAGTACCTAAGCAAGAAAGTCTTGCCAGTTCCTGGCAAGACTTTCTAGGTACCACGCGGTCTTTTGGTTGCGGTTTGTCCGCGTTGGGAAAAATGAGACCCGGCCCGTTTTAACGCAGCGTGTTGTAAAGGGTGCCCTTTGGATATGCGCGGGAGGAACCCATGGCATCAAGGGTTCGTTTTCAAAAACGGAGATCCGACCATGATCGGCATTACTTCCTACGGTGGTTATATCCCCAAACTCAGGCTCGACCGCATGAGCATCTATCGGCAGATGGGTTGGTTGGCTCCCGCCACCGTCATGCTGGCCCAGGGGGAGCGCTCCTGCTGCAACTACGATGAGGACAGCATCACCATGGCGGTGGCCGCGGCGCGTGACTGCCTGGCGGGCATGGACAAGCGCAGGGTGGGGGCGCTGTACCTGTGCTCCACCACGCTCCCGTTCGCCGATCGGCAGAACGCCAGTATAGTTAAATCCGCGCTGAATCTGCCCGACGAGATCGAGACCGGCGACATGACCTCCTCTCAGAAGGCGGGCACCAGCGCGTTGCTGGCGGCCATGGCTATGGTCAAGGGCGACCTGGAGAAGCAGGTCCTGGTCGCGGCCGCGGATCGCCGCCAGACCCGTTCTTCCAGCTTCTACGAGATGTGGTTCGGCGACGGGGCCGCCGCGCTGCTTCTGGGGAGCGAGAACGTGATCGCGGAGTTTCTGGGCGGACACTCCATTTCCCATGATTTCGTGGATCACTACCGCGGGGAGGGCCGGCGGTTCGACTACACCTGGGAGGAGCGCTGGGTGCGGGACGAGGGCTACTCCAAGTTCGTGCCCGAAGTGGTCGCCGGACTTTTTAAGAAGCTCAACATCTCGATCGCCGATGTGGACCGGGTGGTCTATCCCTGCTTCTTCAGGGCCGAGCACAAAAAGATCGCCAAGCGACTGGGGGTTTCAGGGAAGAAGGTGGCCGACAACCTGCACGAAGCCTGCGGCGATACCGGGACCGCCCATCCCCTGGTGATGCTGGTTGCGGCCCTCGAACGGGCCGAGCCGGGGCAGCGCATTCTGGTGGTTGGGTTCGGCCAGGGATGCGACGCCATCTACTTCAAGGTTACCGATGCCATCGAGAGTCTTCCCCAGAGGATCGGGATCCGGGGCTCTTTGGCGAAGAAAAAGGAGCTGCGCAGCTATCCCAAGTTCTTGCAGTTCCGCGAGCTGATTCAGACCGAGAAGGGCATCCGGGCGGAGGAGACCGCCCAGACCTCGCTGAGCATGCTCTGGCGGAAGCACAAGATGGTGCTGGGGCTGGTGGGCGGAAAGTGCACCCGATGCGGCACCCCCCAGTATCCCCGGCAAGAGATCTGCGTGAACCCGGAGTGCAAGGCGGTGCGCTCCCTGGAGGACTACGAGTTCGCGGACCGGCCCGCGCACGTAAAGATGTACACCGGCGACTACCTGGCCTTCTCGGTGGATCCGCCGGCCAAGTACGGCCTGGTCCAGTTCGATGACGGGGGGAGGTTCTTCGCCGATTTCACCGATTGTGAGCTGGAGGATATCTTCGTGGGGCAGCCGGTGAGCCTTTCCTTCCGCAAGCGTTACGCCGACCGTGAGCGGGGATTCACTGGCTACTTCTGGAAGGCGGTTCCGTACGACTCGGTGCCCGCGGGAGAGTGAAGCCATGGCCACGGGAATCAGAGACAAGGTTGCCATCATCGGAATGGGTTGCACCAAGTTCGGCGAGCGCTGGGACGTGGGCGCCGAAGAGCTCATGCTGGAGGCCTTCGAGGAGTGCATCCAGGATTCCGGCATCGACCGCCGGGAGATCCGGGCGGCCTGGTTGAGCACCTGCTTCGACAACATCGGCGTGGGCAAGAGCGCCTTGCCCCTGTCGGTCACCCTGCGGCTGCCCTTCATTTCGGCCACCCGGGTGGAGAACTTCTGCGCCGGCGGCACCGAGGCGTTCCGTGGCGCGGTCTACGCGGTGGCCTCGGGGGCCTATGACGTCGCTTTGGCCATGGGGGTAGAAAAGCTCAAGGACATCGGCTACGGGGGCCTGCCCGACTTCGGCGCGCACCTGGGGGCGCTGAGCCGGCTGATCCAGCCCAACATCACCGCCCCGGGCGCCTTCGCCCAGCTAGCCTCGGCCTACGGCGCCAAGCACAAGATCGAGGCGGGGGACCTGAAGCGGGCCATGGCCCACGTCTCGGTCAAGAGCCATGCCAATGGGGTGCTGAATCCCAAGGCGCATCTGCGCAAGGTCATCACCGAGGATCAGGTCATGGCCGCTCCCATCGTGGCCCACCCGCTGGGGCTGTTCGACTGCTGCGGGGTGAGCGACGGGGCGGCCTGCGCCATTGTAACCACGGTGGAGCGCGCCCTGGACCTGGGCCGCAAGGAGATCGTCTCGGTCAAGGCCTTGCAACTGGCGCTTTCCTCCGGTGAGGAGATGGGCTTCAACGACTGGGACGGCGATCACTTCATGACCACCAGCAACTGCAGCACGGCCGCCTACCAGGAAGCCGGCATCATCGACCCCCGCGAGGAGATCGGCATGCTGGAGCTGCACGACTGCTTCTCCATTACCGAGTTGGTTACTTACGAGGACCTGCACATCTCAGAAAGGGGCGGGGCGGTCGAGGACGTGATGGACGGGTTCTTCGACCGGGACGGGAAGATCCCCTGCCAGATCGACGGCGGGCTCAAGTGTTTCGGTCACCCCATCGGCGCGAGCGGCCTGCGCATGCTCTACGAGATGTACCTGCAGTTACTGGGCCGCGCCGGCTCCCGCCAGCTCGACAATCCCAAGTACGGCCTCACCCACAATCTGGGCGGATTCCCGGCGATGAACGTTTGCTCAATCGCCATCGTCGGCAGGTACGGTCGTACCGGGCGCGATCATCAAGCAGCGAGGGCTGCTTCGCCGTAAATCGCGTCCCTACAGATGATGATTGAAGAGCAGGTACAACAGCCGCAATCCCAGGTCGAGGAGAATCCAGAATCCAGCCGAAGAAGCACAGGCCGATGGTTCTGACCACGGTATCCGGCCAGCACACGCCGGGATACGTCCAGTGAGAATCACAACCCGGAATGTTTCCGACGACCCCAAAGGGTCATACAAAACATGGAGTCGTCCTCAGAAAAGCCGAAGGCTTTTCTGGTTGTGATGTGCCCCGATTATTTTGGACAAGAGTGATATCAAGTAGTTGACCCGACTGTTGCACAACTCATGGACGTTGCATTTTGCGTTTTCCATCAGTATTAGCGGCCACCTGCGCATATTCGCAAAATGCAAGGGGCAAAGGCTCGGTATACAGCCCCCGTTAAATCCTGATTGAATTTCTTCGCAAATTCAATTTCGTTGTTACACTATTATCCATTGCCATGGGTTTGTACTCTTATCCAACGTGAATTTTGTTAAGGTCCCCCCTTGTCGTTGTAGTGCAGTATAAGGTTGTAAAGCCGCACCTCTCCTCCCAGGAGCCGGTTCGGCGCGAAGCGGATGTAGACATGCTCCCGGGGAAGGTATGGATCAAGGTCAAAGGTTGCGGTGCGCCTCGACTCGTTGCCGGTCGGTGAGGCGAGGGCAACGGCTCCCCAGTCGGACGGATCGGCCGAGACATGGATCTCGTAGCTTCCGGCGATGTCCGTTTCAACTGAGGCGCCGGCGCATCCTTCGGTGTTGATCTGGTAGTACCAGTAGTCGGCGCCTTCTGCCCGGCGATAGTACGGGTTTGCGGGAGTGCCGTCGCCTCCGATATCCGTTGCGGTGATCCAGTCCTGGAGCGGTGCGGCAGTGGAGAAGCCTCCCCCGCTCCCGTCGGACTGGAGGTAGAGGAAGTCGAAGATGTTGTTCCCGCCGTCCGCACTGCGCGGCATCAGCTCCAGCCGGAGCATACCTTCGCGCCAGGCGCGCTCGGACAGCGCAACCATCCGGCCAAGCGGGACCACCTCGAAACCGGGCATCCCGGAAAGCAACTGCGCCGCCTCGTTGGCCTCGGATATCGCGTTGCTCCAGTTCTGGAGCAGTACTGTGACGAACAGCGGGCGCTGGAGTGCGCGGCGATCCGCATAGTCCTCGATAGCCGCGACGACGTTCGTGGCGCCGGGCTCGCTCTGGCTTCCCTGTCCGCCGATGGATCCGCGCTGACCGGCCCCCCAGCCCGAGTAAACGCCGAAATGGAAGACCGGTTTTCCCCCCACAAACGTGAGGTGGGCGTCGCCCACGCCATAGACCGAGACCAGGACCGGGTCCTCGCCGAGCAGTTCCCAGGGGTTGCCCACGGCTGAACCCGCGATGATCGCCCGGAGGGGATTGACGGTCGGCCCGAGGTCATGCGCAATGGCGCCGAGTCCGCCTTTTTCCTCTGTGGTCATGAATATGGCGCCGATCCGGCTGATGCCGAGCTCGGCCAGGAAAGGCAGGCTCTTTTCGAGAAGGCGCTCCCAGAGGCCGCCGGTCACCGCCAGCCCGCTCATCACGCCCGGGTAGACATATCCCATCGGACCGCAGAAGACAAGGCTGTCGTTTTCCGTTGCGGTTTCCATGTAGTAGCGCATCACGCCGGGGGCCAGGTCCGCCACTTCCGGGAATACAATCCATCCCAGGGGCTGCATCCCCCTTGCCGGGTGAAGCCATGCCAGCCCGCGCTCCTCCAGCGTGCCGGATAGATCGGGGTCGGCCTTGCCGTGCATGAGCTGGAACATCATTCCATCCGAGTGCGCGATGATGGTGACGTAGACCGCGCCTGTATCCACCACCACGTCCTCCGGTTCGACCGGCGCCTCCATCAAGGAAGAGAAGTCCAGGTCGTCGTGGATCGAGGCGTGGACCGAGAGGTTGGCGTACCATCCCGATCCAGCAGGACCCAGGAAGTAGTGCCCGTAGCTGGACACCAGGGAAATGAAGTCCAACTCGCTGACGGCCCATCCCATGGCCGGCCGGGGAGGCTCGTAGAAGGACAGGATGTCTCTGGCCAGGTCAAGCTCGGGCGAGCTTTCCAGGGCCGAGAAGTCCAGCAGCCAGACAAAGGCGCGCGAGGCCACGGCATAGTCGAAGGCCGAGGGGAAGAAACGATGGCAGCGGGTCGGGTCCGTGAGGCAGGCCAGGCAGTCAAACAGGTCAGGGTTATCCTTGTGGTAGTCCCCGCCGAGCAGGCTCTGGATAGTCCGTGTGTCAGCCTGGGGCATGAGGCTCGTGACCGCCCATGTGTAGGCGTTGACCCGATCCCGGGCCGGGTCTCCGGTGACCTCCCAGCGGCCGTCATATCCGTTGCGCAGGTCCGCGTAAAGCGAGTACCCGCGCCCCGCCAGGTCAAGTCCTCCGCTTTCGTCGTCAGGGTGGATGAGAATGCTTCCGGATATTCCTGCCATGGTAGCGCCGATGTTCCTGGTCCAGGCGGCCCCCGGATCATAGATGATGTAGCTCGCCGTGTAGCCCTCATCGCGGGCCCAGTCGAGGAGTTCCGGGGGTGTCTTGATCTCGTCCTGGATGCCGTAGGTGTCCCGGTAGTAGTCAAGCCAGGCGGCCTGCTCCGCCCTCCGAACCACGGGCTCCAGCGCACACCACCACGACTCCACGCTGTAGTCGTCAAAGGAGGATATCCATATCTGGGTTCCGCCGCCGGCGGACCGGGCGTTCACCACCCCCTGGAGAACGAACATGGAGAGCTGCTGGGTCATCCGCAGTCCGCTGGCGGCCTCATCAATGTTCACGGTGTAGAGCCTGGCGGGCATCTCGAACCGGGGGAACCCGAGCCAGGGAGAGGAAAGCCTGTCTCCACCGTCGTCTGCGTTCTCGCCGTCGTCGCCGTCGTCTGCTTCTTGCCCACCGTCATCGGCATCCGCACGCATTCCGGCCTCCTCGCAAGCCCCGCAACCGGCGAGCAGAAGCGGCATCCAAAGAATCGCCGTTGACAGGACAAATTTCACAACGATGAGCATCAGCTCTCCCGAAGCCCGAAAGGGATAGTAATTTCAAAGCACTCTTTCTGTGCCCTCTGCGACTGAATATGCACAGAATCGGACCCAATGTCAATTCTGATTTGCCCTCATAGCTGGGATTACAGCCGGAGAAAACGTGGATCTGGTACGGGTTGCTGAAACCTGAAGAAACCCATCCTGTCCTCGCACCCCTTGATGGTATCTTCGGGTACCCAGAAGATACCATGTGCGCCAGGCATGGCGTTTAGATTGGAGGTGAGCATGCTGTAGTGCAAATCCTATCCCGGGGCCCTGACAGAGGGAACCCGGCACCGAGGAGGCAAGGGCGTTGTTGCGGATAACCGTGGCTCTCCCATTCCCATTGCGGGGTGGGAGGCCTGCGAAGGGACGTCTGGTGGAAGCCAAAATGGGGGTCGGGTCTGGTTACTTGTCACTTATCCTGTGCAAGAAAGCGCTCGATCCAACCCTTCACCGGGGGGTTGATCTCGTTTTTCCGCATGCGGCTCACCAATTTGGCCACTTGGTTTTGAGAAGCGGAAAGGGTTTCCGCCACAGCCTTGTGACTCAGGCCCGCTTT
>JAUXGL010000170.1 GCA_030622135.1 Deltaproteobacteria bacterium | reverse complement strand
CTGCGGCCCGACCGCGCCCGGCCCGTTCCCGTGACCATCCAGGGGAACAACCTGGCCGCGGGGATGAACGTGGATTTGCAGACCGGCGAAGTGAAGTTCTCGGGCGAGCTCGAAGCCCGCCTTTCAGACGTGAGCCTTTCAGACGTCGAGCCAATCATCGAAGACGGCGCGCTGGTAATCCGGGCCAACGTTCCCGGGGACCTGGAGCCCGGGAGCTACCACCTGTTCATCACCGGCCCGGACGGCCGGGACGGCACCCTGCCCGACGCCTTCGAGGTCCGCGACATCGCCTCGGTCGGGCTTTCGGCCAACGACGACACCCCGGTGGCCGGGGCGCGGGTAACCATCACCGCCACCATCCTCGACAGCCGGGGCGATCCGGTTTCGGCCGAGCTTTTCTCCGACGTCGTCTTCTCCCTGGAAACCGGCTCGGGCAGATTCGGAAACGCGACGCTGTCTTCCGGCTCCGTCCGGGTGCCCTACGACACCGCCTACACCCCGGAGGGCGCCCTGGTGCGCGCCACCGAGCAGATCTCCGGCACGGACGTCTCCGGTGCCCTGCTGGTCGACTCCCGCGCCGGCGACGTGGCCGGGGTAACCATCATGCCGGCCAACCCTCGGCAAACCGCCGGCGACCCGGTCGAGCTGACCGCCGCCCTGATAGACAGTAACCATAACCTCATCCCCGCGGCGCTGGTCTCCGACATCACCTTCGAGATCGCCGCCGGCAGCGGGACGCTGGGCCAGCCCAGCGTGGATTCCGAGCAAATCAAGATCGCCTACACCACCCACACGAGCATGGAGACCGCGGTGGTGCACGTCACCGAGCAGGTCTCCGGCAACCGGCACAGCGCCGATTCGCGGATCGACGGCATCGCCGGAGATCCCAGCCAACTCTATCTTACCGCTTCTCCACCCAACCCCATGGTCGGCACCGCCACCAACATCACCGCCGAGTTGCAGGACGAAAACGGCAACCCCATCCCCCTGGAAGACGCCGACGACGTGCGCTTCACCAGGGTCGAGGGGCACGGCATCCTCAGCGCCTCCCTGCTCATCGCCGGCCGGATCCTGGTTCCCTACGCCACTTACCGCAAGGTGGAGACCTCCGTCGTCCAGGGCGAGGTGGTCGGCATTACGGGCATTCCCCCAGCCCAGGTGTGCATCCTAACCGTCGGCGGCAATCCGGTGGACGTCGAGTTGGTCCCCGAGCTGCCCACGGTGGGCGCGGGCACCCAGGTGCAACTGGACGCCTACCTCCTCGACGTCGAGGGTAACCGCACCAGCGCCACGGCCGTGGCGGATGCCGAAATCGCCATCAATGCGGGCCCCGGCACCCTGGATGCACCGGGGTTGCACCAGGATCCCAACGGGGTGACGGCGGTGCGGGCCACCTACAATGCCCCCAACGCCCTGGGACAGACGGTCGACTTCCAGGCCACCGAGACCGTGACCGGCTCCGGCAACACCGCCGCGGCCGGTGTGCTCATCGTCGCCGGGCCGGTGGATTATTTCGACGTGAGCGCCGGCGCCCCGGCCCACGCCGCCGGATCTCCCTTCAACATCAGCCTGACCGCCCGGGACCGGTTCGACAACCCGGCCGACTCCTTTAAAAGCTTCACCTACGTCGCCGACACCACCGGCACCATCTTGCCCGCCATCAGCGGCGATTTCTTGCTGGGCCGGCGAACCGAGACGGTGATCGTCGCCCAGACGGCCGACAACGTGATAATCCACGTGGAAGACACCGGCGGGCACTTCGGCGACTCGTCACCCTTCAACGTGGTCGGCGGAGACGTGCATCACTTCGGCATCGACCTCGTCGCCGACCAGGTGGCCGGCACACCCTTCAACATAACTATCCGGGCCCTGGACGAGCTTTCCAACCCGATGGACACCTACGCGAGCGCGGTGAATATCCAGGACACCACCGCCACGATCGATCCGGTGATGTCGGGCCTCTTCTCGGGCGGCGTCCGGGTCGAGCCAACCACGATCTTCACTCGACACCCGGCGGTGACCTTGACCGTCGACGACGGGCTGGGGCACACCGGGACATCCAACACCTTCGCGGTTTCGGCGGGCCCACCGGCGGCCATCGTCTTTACAAGCCCGCCCCAAAACGCGATCAAGAACACCCCCAGCGAAGTCCTGCGGGTGAAGATCCAAGACGACTTCGGCAACGAAGCCCCGGTGGCGACCGACACCACCTTGAACCTGCGAACCCCCGCCCCGGGATGCTTCGACCCGACCTCCACCGGCGCCTTCGACTGCTCGGTCACCTCGATCACCATTACCGCCGGCAGTGCCCTGGGCGAGTTCTACTATCAAGATACCGTCTCCGGCGACGTAACCCTGACCGTCTCCGATCCCCTGGCCGCGCTCGCCCCGGGAAGCCAGATCATCAAGATCTCCGACTCCGGCTATCCCTCCCGGATCGAGTTCGTCGACGCACCGGCCAGCGTCGACGCCGCCGCGGTCTCGGGCGTGTTCACGGTCCAGATCCAAGACGTGGAGGGCAAACCGGTCACCGGCCACCCGTCCGTGGACGTGGATCTTGTCTCCGCGCATGCCGCGGGGCGCTTCGACATCAACGCCGGGGGCCCCTTCGACGGCTCGATTACCCAGGTGCGCGTCAACGACGGGACCAGCGACGCGGCCTTCTACTACAAGGACACCCGGGCCGGGCCGGTGGACATCGACGCCACCGAGGCCAACCTGGTCGGCGACACCGCCTCCCTGGTGGTCCTGGCCGGGCCGGTGGATCGTTTCGAGTTCGATCCGATCGCCGTCCAGCAAGCCGGCCGGCCCTTCCTGGTGCGCATGGTGGCCTACGATGCCCACGGCAACCCGGCCGACTCCTTCTCCGGGACGGTCACGCTGGCCGATCTCACCGGCACGGCCAGCCCGGTATCGTCCGGGCCGTTTTCCTTGGGCGAGCGAATCGAAACCATGACGGTCACCCAGGCCGTCGGCGCCGACGGCCTGACCGCCGACGACGGCTCGGGCCACACCGGCACCAGCAACGACTTCACGGTCCTGCCCGGCGGGGTGGATCACTTCAGCGTCGACTCGATCCCCTCCCCCCAGGACGCGGGGACGCCCTTTCAAATCCACATCCAGGCCCGAGACGCCTTTTTAAACATCGCCACCCAGTTCATCGGGGTGGTCGACCTGGCCGACACCACCGGCTTCATCTCCCCCACCCAGAGCGGCCCGTTCAACCAGGGCGAGCGTGACGAGAACGTCACCGTCACCCGGGCCGCCACCGGCGTGTCCATCTCGGTGAAAGACGGCGCGGCCGGTCACATTGGATGGTCCAATACTTTCGACGTCCTCCACGGCCCGCTGGATCACTTCCGGGTGGGCCCGGTCCCCAACCCGGTCGGCGCCGACCGCCCCTTCGACGTTCCCATGCAGGCCCGCGACGCCTACGACAACGTGGTTGCGAGCTTCACCGGCACGGTCAACCTGAGCGACCTGTCCGGAACCCTCCAGCCCACGGTCTCAAGCGCGTTTTCAAACGGCCTGCGCACCGAATCGGTGACGGTCGGCTCCGAGATGAACAACGACCGGATCGACGCCGACGACGGATCCGGACACGCGGGAGTTTCCAACCTCTTCGACGTCATAGCCCCCCAGCCGGTCGAGCTGACCGCCGCCATCGAGTTCGTCCCGTTCGCGGCGGTGGAAGGCGAGGGCTTCGCCATGCTCCTGCGCGTGGACAACCACGGCGACTACCAGGCCGAGACGGTCACGCCCATCGACGTCACCTTCGGCGGGACCGGAAGCGCCGGCTTACTCTCCGGCCCCGTGCCCGCGCAGGCCGACATCCCCGGCCGATCGAGGGCCACCTTCACCTGGACGTTTCAAACCGGCCTGGGGAACGCCGGGCGGTTCTCCGGAAGCGCCCGGGCCCAGGGAGTCGACTCCGACTCCGGCCTGGAGGTCTTCTCCAACACCGCCGCCTCGAGCATCCCCATAACCGCGGCCTCCTGCCTGCTCAACCCGCTGTACGTGTCCGCGGGCCCCAACCACCGGATCGCCTGCGGCGAAAGCGCCGTGCTAGGGGCCGATCCGGCCGCCTGGGGCGGGGTCCCCGCCCACATCTTCGACTGGACCCCGGACTTCGCCCTGTCCGCAACCTCGGTCCCCAACCCGACGGCGGATCCCGACATGAAGACGAAGTACCGGGTGGTGGCCTTCGACCAGCTAGGCTGCTTGGCCCGGGACGCCACCAGGGTGATTCTGGAGGACGGCCCCAGGGCCGTGGCCACGGCCGACCGCCAGAGTACCTGCGACGAAGACTATGTACAATTCGACGCCGGCGGTTCCACCGGAACCGATCCCCTGAGCTACCAGTGGGACGTGCCCGGAGTCGGCTCCGGGTCGGGCGTTACCGCATCGATTGAGTTCGACGTCGCCCGCGGATGGTACCCGGCCACGCTGACGGTCACCGACGCCAACGGATGCCGGGCCCAGACCAGCATTCCCATCGGACACGGCGGCGGCCCCGAGCCGGCCGGGCCGGTCACCTTCACGCTGACCTCCGACTCGGCTCCCGCCGACGGGAGCTCCGAGGTCACCGCCGACTCCAACCATATCTACAAGTGTGACGGGGTGTGGTGGGCGGAGGCCGGGAAGAAATTCCACGCGCTCGCAACCAGGGGAACCATCGTCAGCGCCGACGAGCACGGGGATGACGGCATCCAGGTGAAGATTGCCTCTTTCGGCAAAATCCACGTGACCATCCGGGCCGATACGGTGGGCGGGCCCGGCCGGCTGCTGGTGATGACCACCCGCGCCGAACAGGAGTCCCGGGGCACGGCGAAGTACGCCTTCACCGGCTCGACCTCGCTGCCCCGGGTGGCCGACTTCGGCCCCTCCGGGCACTCGGACATCGCCCCGCCGCGGTTCGCGGTGCGCTTCGACAAGCCCATGAGCCCGGCCGCGACCACCGGCGCCATTCACCTAGTCGGCGACCTCTCGGGGGACGTGCTCGGAACGGCCGTCTACGACGCCCGGAATCAGATCGTCTTCTTCGCGCCCGATATCCCGATCGATCCGGCCAACGAGGTCTACACGCTCACGCTGGACCCCTCGGCCACGGACACCTTCGGTAACCACCTGGACGGCAACTACAACGGCGTCGACGACGGTTCCGCGGACGCCTTCGTCTTCAAGTTCGGGGCACTGCCCGACGACACTCCCCCGAACGTCGACTGCCGGGGCGAATCCAAAGACACCTTCTCCCCCGACGACGACACCAAAGACGACATTACCGAGATCCGCGCGGATCTGGCCGACGACACGGAGCTTAGGCTCTGGCGCATCGAGATCTTCTCACCGGAGGGCCTGCCGGTGCGCACGCTGGTCACGCAACAGACCCAGAACCAGGACGACGTGAAGCTCGTCTGGGACGGGCACGACGAGCGCGGGCTGCTCTTGGACAACGCCCGCTACGACTACCGGATCACCGCCGTGGACGCGGCCGGCAACGTCTCGGTGCCTTGCACCGACAGCGTCGAGATCGACTCGGTTTTGGATCCGGCCATGTTTCCGTGATAGAGGAAGCGCATGTACGCACGTGGGGATTGATGAAATTCAAAGGCACAAAGCAGCTACGTGAATTGGCGGAGAAGCTTTCCGGGGACGACTCTCGGGAGCTTCTGCGGATTCTCCCGGCGATCGAGGAGGCCTACGACCAAAAGGCGCTGGAGGCCGGCCAATTCCGAAATCACCTGGCCAACGCCGCCCGGCTGGCCGAGTTGGGCATCATGGCCGCCTCGGTCTTCCACGAGATGAACCAGCCGCTTTTGGGCATCAAGGGCTTCGCCGAGCTGGCCCTGGAAAACTTCAAGAAGGGGAACACTCAGAAGCTGGAGGAGTGGCTGTCCGAGATCCGCGCCCAGGCCGGCCGGATGCATGAGATGCAAAAGAACGTGGGCAACTTCCTGCGCAAAGAGGAGCAGCCCGGCGAGCCCATCGCCTTCAAGTCCGCCCTGGAACAAGCGCTGCGCCTGTTCCAACACCGGCTGCGCAAGAAGAAGATCAAGCTGGGCGTCGGCCTGCCCGACGACCTGCCCGACCTCCGGGTCAGCCACGTGCAACTCATCCAGATCCTGGTGAACCTGATCGGCAACGGCGTCGACGCCATCGATCCTCGAAACCACGCGGACCGCAAAAACCACGGCGGCGGTACGCTGCGCGTGGCCGCCGCCCTGATCCCGGCCACGGGCATGGTGCGGATCCTCCTGGCCGACAACGGCCCGGGCATCCCCAAAAACCTGCAGGAGAAGGTCTTCGATCCCTTCTTCACCACCAAGGGCCAGAAGGGCACCGGCCTGGGGCTGTACATCGCCCGCTCCCTGGCCGAGGCCAACGGCGGCGACCTGACCCTGGTGGACCCCGCCTCGCTGGGCTGGAAGAAACCGCCCTCCACGGTCTTCGAGATCATCCTGCCCTCCATCCACAAAATCGTCGACATCCGACCGGACCTGGACGCCGATGCGGATCTGGAGGACACCGCCCCGCACTTGTTGGCCAGGCCGCCGCCCCAGGCGAAGGTGTTCTCCTCCGAAGCCCTTTCCGACCTGAACAACCGCCTGGTGGAGTTCGGCAGCAAAACGCATGTCACCAAGCGGGTCCTGGTGGTGGACGACGAGCCGGTGATCCTGCGGGTCTTGGGCGAGTTTCTGGCCCAGCAGAACATCCTGGCCGACTCGGTGGCCTCGGCCGAGGAGGCCCTGCAGCGGATGAAGCTGCACGAGTACGCGGTACTGTTGACCGACAAGAACCTACCGGGGATGGACGGGATCGAGCTACTGAAGAAGTCCAAGGAGAACTGGCCCCAGACGGAGGTGGTGGTCATCACCGGGTACGCCTCGGTAGAGTCCGCCCTGGACGCCATCGCCGCCGGAGCCTTCGACTACATCCCCAAACCCTTCCCCAGCCTTTCCTACGTCTCCCAGAAGACTCGGGGGGGCCTGGCCCGCCACGACTTCGAAGTGCGAATTACCGCCATGGTGGACTTTTTAAAGGGCACCTTCAAGGACATGCTACAGAGCCTGGGCCAAGAAGACCAGGCCGACTGGGTAAGGCGACTGCGGGACGCGCTGGTGGATACCGATCGGGACCAGAGCGCCCACATCGCGGTGGTGGGCCCGGCCAGCCTGGCCAACAGAGTAGAGGCCACCGGCTACCGGGTCACCCAGATGGAAGCCATCCAGACCGTCGCCGGGCAGCAAGTCAACGTGGTGATCTACGCCGAGTCGGACAAAGGCCCCGATGGCGGGGAGGCTGTCCAGCAGATCCATGCCATCAACCCCAACGCGGGCGTATTCGTAATCGCCAAAGAAGGCGATCTCAACCGCATAGTCTCCGCCATCGGCATCGGCGTCGGCGACTACCTGGTCCGCCCCCTGGAAGGCCGCGAGCTGTTCGCCCCCCGCCTCAAGCGCCTGGTCGAACGGCAGAAGCACATCCTGCGCTACCGAAAGGTGCTCGACACCCTCAAGCGGCTCAATATCGACCTGCTGAACACATAATTTGGCGCTTGTACCCCCCAGCCCCGGGGGTTGAACCCGCCATTTCCGGGCCACCTCGGTTATATCTGTCCCTTGTAAGAACAAGGGGTTAGGGACCTGGCACGGTATGTGCTTTTACAATCGGCAATGATGAACCCCTACCGCATGGAGGATAAACGATGAAAAAGGCAATGACAGTCATTTTAATGGCCGCTGTGGCCCTGTTTTGCATTCCCGCGTGCTCGGAGTATGCCGGGGACCTGCAGGGCGATCTTAACGGCGATGGGCACCTGACCCAGAAAGACATCGAGCTGCTTAAAAGCCTCATCCAGGAGGGCAGCAACAACGAAAAAGGCGACCTGAACGACGACGGCCGGGTGGACAACGACGACCTGGACGAGCTGAAAAACAAGGTCTGCGACGCCAACGGGGCCGCCCGCAACGACTCGGGCGACTGCTGCTTCACCTCTAACGACAACACGGTCTGCTGCGACCAGGACTACGACGGCGACTTCGAGGAGTGCACTCCCCCGAACATCGAGTGCGTCGTGGCCGCGGACTGCGCGCTCGACTGCCCGACCGCCTGCGTGGACGGGAAGTGCCGGTGCATCGGCGCCTGCGACAGCAACGACGACTGCTTCCCGCTCAACTGCCCGGCCTTCTGCAATGACCTGGGCACCTGCGAGTGCAAGGTTTTCTGCAAGCAGGACGACGACTGCGCCTTCATCGGCAAATGCAAGTCGGTGTGCGGAAACGCCGGCTACTGCGTGTGCGACGACACCACCTGCCTGGGCCAGGGCCAGGGCTTCACGGGCGACCCCCAGAACCACAACTGCTGCCCGGGCCTCGATCCCATCGTGTACGCCGAGTACTGGAACGGCGAGTGCGCCTACGTCGACTGCCTGTGCTTCGTGTGCGCCGCCTGCGGGAACGGCGCCTGCGAAGACGGCGAGAACCCCTGCAACTGCCCGCGGGACTGCGGGGAGTGCGTGCCCGGAGACATCCGCTACCATTACTGCGACAACGGGCAGAAGGTGCGCTGGTGCGAGTGCGGCAACGACGCCACCTGGCAGTGCATCGACTCCCCCGAGGTGGCCTGCGTGGAGTGCGTGCCGGGAGAGGAGAGACTGTTCGAGTGCCCGGACGGCACCCTGGTACCCTGGTGCACCTGCGGCGACTCCGGCGACTGGTATTGCATCACCTCCCCCGAGATGGCCTGCGAGCAGAACCAGTGCCTTGTCGAGGGCGAGAAGTTCGAGAGCTTCCAGGACGAAAACCCCTGCTGCGCGGGACTGGTCCCGGTGCCGGATCACTTCCCCGATAACGGGACCTGCGTGGGGCCCAACTGCCCCTGCTTCATCTGCACCAGGTGCGGCACCGACGCGGGCGTCTGCTCCCTGGGCGAGAACCGCTGCAACTGCCCCCAGGACTGCGTCGGCGCCAACAATTGCACCGCCAAAGACTGCATCCGGGTTCCCGGCGACTACGTCGTCTCCGGCACCTGCCCGGGCATCCCCAACGAAGCCCAGATGCACTGCATCACCCAGACGGACTGCTCGCTCACCTTCTCAGACGTGCTGGCGAACGTGCTCGGCGCGAGCGGCTGCATCGACCACAACGTGATCTACACCCAGAAAGGCTGCCAGGGCATGGTGACCGTCACCGGCGTGTCGCGGACCATGGGCTTCACCTGCCCCTGGGCCAACAGCGACGGCACCCAGTCCAACTGCACGGTATCCCTGGATGACATGATCGATTGATGGTGATGAGCGTCCGCCTCGCCTCGGGCGGGTACGGCGGGGCGGGCGCTTTTTTCAGTGCTGTACGCCTTCTTTCTTGAGATCCACGAACCGCTTGAGCGTCTCCCCCAACTTGATCTCCAAAACGATCGTCTTGGAGATCTCCAGCTCCGGATTAACCAGCGTGATCTTGTGCCTCCCCACCGGCAGGCGTATCCCGCCGACCGTGGGAGTAGTGACCCCGGTATCCCTCCCGTCCACTATTACCCGTGCCCAGGGCTCGGAGTTAAGCACCAGGGTCCCCTTCCCTCTCGGCTTCTTGACGATCTTTTCGGGCGGCGTTTCGTCCACGGCCACCCCGACCACGTTTTCCGGCGGTGCCTGCCTTTCAGGGACATCCTCGGGTTCTTCCACCACGGGAGACGGGAGAACGGCGGGGGGGCGCGAGGGGGAAGCCGGTTTCCAGGGGGACCAGAGGATCAATACCGCGGCGGCGATGCCGATCGGCAACGCCAGGATCGCAAGCAAAAGCCGGGATCCCTTGAACCGCGAGGGCGGCAAGCTTCGCGCGCGGGATCGATCTTTTAAACCGGGACCGGGATGCGGCTTCGCCGGCTGGGAACCGGGAACCAAGAGCACAGCCGTGCCCGACGGAGGCGGGGCGCTTTCGAAGATTATTTCGTCGCCGTCTCTGGGAAGCGGCTCGATTTTCCCCGGGGGTATGGCGTCTTTGAGCCAGGCTTCCAGGTCGGCGGCGGTGGCTCGGAGATTGGATCTGGTCAAGGCCCGATCCAGGGCCCGGTCGAAGTCGCGGGCGGTCTGGTAGCGATCGGCGGGGGATCTGGACAAGGCCCGCAGGACGGCTTGGTCGAGGGGCGCGGGGATCTTTGGGTTGACCGTGGAGGGAGGATCGATTTTGGCTTCGCGGACTTCTTGGAGGAGCTGGATCTGGTCGTCTCCCGCGAAAAGGCGGCGGGAGGCCAGCAGCTCCCACAGGACGATTCCCAGGGAGAACAAGTCGCCGCGGTGATCGAGATCGCCGCCCTGGGCCTGCTCCGGGGACATGTAACTCACCTTGCCCCGGATCACTCCCGCCTCGGTGACCAGGGTGGAAGTCCTGGCCTTGGCTATGCCGAAGTCGGTCAGCTTCACCTCCCCGGCCAAGGACAGCATGATGTTGGGCGGGCTGACGTCCCGGTGAACCAGGTTCAGGGAATTGCCCGAGGAGTCTTGGCGCTCGTGAACAAACGCGAGCCCGGCGAGGACCTGTCGCACGATGCGGCCGGCCAGCGCCGGCGACAGCTCTTGGCCCTTTTCCCTGGCGTTCTTCAAGACGCTGTCCAGGTCGGCCCCGTCGACATACTCCATTACGATGAAGTACCGGTCGCCCATCTTGCCCAGATCGAGCACCTGCACGACGTTTGTGTGATTGAGGTAGGTGGCCAGCCGAGCTTCCTCGATCAGCATGGCGGTCAGTTGAGGATCCGAGGTAAAGGCGGGCAGGATGCTCTTGACCGCCACGTCCTTTTCGAAACCGGCCACCCCCATCGCCTTGCCCAGAAACACCTCGGCCATTCCCCCCGAGCCGATGCGACCTATGATGCGATAGGACCCACCCATGCTACGGTCTCGTCAGCGTTACCCAGTAGCCCGGGTTGTCCGCGTCCGGCGAGAGCAGCACGCCCAGAGTCAAAGCGGTGCCGGCCAAGGCCGCACCGCCCACGATGGACCAGAACCACCAGCTTTTAAACCAGGCAGTCCCGACCGGCTCGATCTGTTCGGGTGCGGGCCGGGTCTTCTTACCCAGGTCGGCGACCGCCGGCGGGGGCCGGGGCTTTTTGGGGGGAACCGAGAGCTGCTTGTGCGCGGACATCAG
>JAUXGL010000179.1 GCA_030622135.1 Deltaproteobacteria bacterium | reverse complement strand
GAGAACACAGGCTGCATACATGCTGGTTGCTTTTGCGGTTGGGTTCATAGCCTCTCTCGGGTCACTTCTGCCGTTGTTACTGGGATCTCAAACCCTTCTAGCCGTCTTCCCAATATTGCTTTTCCCGGTTTTTCCTCTGATTATCACATACGCCATCGTTCGCCACCGGCTCTGGGATATCCAGACGATAATGCACCGCACCGCGGTGTGGGCGATCCTGTCCATTGCGCTGGTTCTTCCCGTGTACGCCGTCCTGAGGGCGGGTGTGGCCCTGGATCTGTCGCTGGGGGCGGTGGAGCTGGCTGCGTTGCTGACCATGTTCTTTCTCCTGGGGTACGGCTATCTGCGGAAGGTGAAGCCGTATCTGGATCACCTTTTCCAGCGCCGGGCTTACGACCGGCGGAAGGTTTTGGACAGGTTCGCCCGGGACATGGCGGCGCTCGGGAGGCCGGGTGAGGTGGTGGGGCAGCTCCTGGAGACATTGGATAAAAGCCTCTATCCGGAAAGTGCCCTGGTGTTTTTCCGTCCGACAGCGGAAGCGGCCTGGCGAGTTGAGGGCCGGGCGGAGGGAATGAATGGTGTCGATCTCGGGTCCCTGGACCCGGATGGTTCCTTTGTCCAAATGCTTTGCAAGATTGGATCCGCGGTGGATCGGAGCCAGCTCGAGGTGGACCGGCGATTCCTGCGGGTTCGGGAGGCGGCCGAGCGGTATTTCGAGACCGCCCGGGCCCAGGTGTGTTTGCCGCTGCTTCAGGGGGGCAACCTGGTCGGGCGGGTGCACCTCGGCCATAAGCGCAACCTGAAGCCGTACTCGCGTGACGACCTCGAGTTTTTGGAGCAGCTCGGCGCGGCGGCTTCCATCGGTCTCTCCAACGCCGTTCTGTTCGAACGAGTGGACGTTCAGCGCCGGGGCCTGGAAGAGCTGGCCGCTCGCCTGGAGGAAAGAGTCGAGGAGAGGACCCGGGAGCTGGAGGCTGCGAACTGCAAGCTCACCAAGGCGAACGAGAACCTCAAGGAGCTGGATCTGTTGAAGAGCCGCTTCTTCGCCAACATCAGCCACGAGCTGCGCACGCCCCTGACCCTCATCCTGGCGCCGGTGGGGTCCATGCTTGCGGACAACCCGGACGGGTTCGATGAGGCACAGCAACAACAGCTCATGGGCATCGAGCGTAGCGCGCTTTCTCTCCTCAAGCTCATCGACGATCTGCTGGACTTGAGCCGGCTCGAGGAGTCGCGACTGAAGCTGCACATCGGCGATGTGGACCTCTACTCCCTGCTCTCGCGCATCGTGGACTACTCGGGGCCGCTGGCCAAGCGGAAGAATATCGAGGTGACGCTGGTTTCCGAGGGCCGTCCCAGGATTGAAGCCGACGAGGACAAGCTGGAGCGCGTGGTGGTCAACCTGCTGACCAACGCCTTCAAGTTCACCGAACCGGACGGCCGGGTTTTGGTGAGAGTCGTGGACCAAGCGGATCGGGCTTTCGTGACCGTGGAAGACACTGGAGTGGGGATCCCGCCCGAAGATATCGAGCGAGTCTTCGACCGCTTCCACCAGGTGGATTCCCCGATCACCAGGAAACACAGCGGTGCCGGCATCGGCCTGGCCCTGGCCCGAGAGTTTACCGAGTTGCACGGCGGCAGCATAGCCGTGACCAGCGAGCCGGGCAAAGGCTCCACCTTCACCGTGGGATTTCCCAAGAGCGCGGACGGGCTTCCCCAGGAGCTGATAGAGCGCCGGGTCGAGAAGCGCTCGGCGGCGGTCAAGCGGAGGGAGACGGACCTGGGGCTGCCGGAGTGGAACGAGGAAATCCGGGCCGGAGCCAAATACAAGTTCCAGGGCATCGAGACAGCCACCGACCGGCGCCTGGTGCCCAGAGTCAACGAAGGCGGCCTCAAGGCGGCTCGGCTCCTGGTTGTCGACGATAACCCCGACATGCTCAAGTATCTTCACCAGATCATGAGCGACAGGTACGAGGTCTACCTGGTGCAGGACGGAGACCGGGCGTGGGAGCTATTGCTTCGGGACCACCACGACCTGGTCGTCGCCGACCTGATGATGCCGGGGTCCAGCGGTTTGGATCTCTGCCGACGGGTCCGTGGCGACCCCGAAACCCAGGACATTCCCGTGATTCTCTTGACAGCCCGGGAAGGTACGGAGTATAGGATCAAAGGTCACGAGGTCGGTGCGGATGAGTACATCACCAAGCCTTTCAAGCCCGAGGAGCTGATGGCCGCCATTGGCGGGCTGCTCGCCGGCAAGGCCCGCAGAACCGAGGTCGCCGCCCGGCGGCGTTCCGCTTCCCTGGAAACCCTGCTCGCGGGCATGGCCCACGAGTTGCGAAACGCTTCGCAGCAAGTGAGAAACGCTCATAGCGTGATCGGTAAGTTGGCGAGGCAAGCGATGGACGGAACGAACGCCGGGGAAACTTCGAGCCAGGATGTACCTGGAACCCGCCTGCGTAAAATGAACGCGATATCCCAACGGGCCCTGGATCGGATATCCAAGGTGATCCAGGGTCTGCAGCAGTACTCCCGACACCGCATGCAGGTTCCCTGGAGCGATCAGGACTTTGACGATCTGGTGAATCGGCAGGTTCGGATGGTGGTCGAGACCGAAATGAAAGAAGTGGAGCTGGACCTGGCCCTCAACTCGGGCGCGCGGATACACGGTCCCATCGAGGAGTTGCGCCAAATGGTTCTCAACCTGGTTGAGAACGCTCTACAGGCCGTGAGCCCTGGAGGCCTGGTCAGGGTAGAGACGGTGGCCTTGGCCGGAAAGGTACGCTTCACCGTCAAGGACAACGGGTATGGAATACCTTCCGACTTGCAGGACCGGATCTTCGATCCCTTCTTCACCACCAAGGCTCCGGGACAAGGCATGGGTCTGGGCCTGGCCCTCTGCAAAAGAACTGTTACCGATATGGGAGGTACCGTCAACCTCAAGAGCCGTAAGAATGTCGGCACCGAGATGACAGTGGAGCTACCCACTGCGGAGGTTGGCGTTAACGCGGTTACTAACGACTGAGTCAGGAGCATTTGTAATGACTTCACGAGAAAAGTCGGCGGAGAGACAAATGAAACGGACGATCCTGCTGGTTGACGATGAGGTGGATATCCTGGAGACGATGAGCATCCTCCTGGAAGAAGAATATAAGGTGCTCACGGCAGAAAGAGGCGATCAGGCCATGGGCCTGCTGGAGAGCGAGCCGGTGGATCTGGTCATCGCCGATCAACGCATGCCGGGCATGCCTGGAGTGGAGTTGCTCGCCCGGGTACGGGAAATGCGCCCGGAGACCGTCCGGTTGATCCTGACCGGTTACACCGATTTCGATGCCATGCTAATGGCGATCAACGAGGGCAGAGTCTATCGTTATATCATCAAGCCCTGGGACGAGAAGGACATGCGGGTGACCATCCGGCAGGCACTTGAATGGAAGGACCTTCAGGCGGACCAGGGATTGCTGGCCGCGGAGATTGCCGAGGCGAACCGGGCTCTGACCAGACGCAACCGCGAATTGGAGCAGGCCAACGAGACCATTATGCGGCAGGAGAAATTGGCCGCGGTGGGTCGGTTCGCGGCCGAGATGACCCACGAGATGAACAACCACGTCCAGATCATTCAGGGCTACAACGAGTCCAGCGCCAGGTCCATCGAAGAACAGGCCAAGTTGCTCGTCTGGATAGCATCGGATATTCGAGACTTCGCACTGGGCGCGACGATGAGCTTTTCCCCAAGGCTTACCGATCCCCTGGAGATTGTCGAAAACGTCATAAGAGCATGCAAGCATCACCCGATTTTCCTCGGTATCGGATTGCAACTCGAAAAGGGAAAGCTCGAACCATTGCGGTTGGACCCGCGCCAGATGAAGCACCTTCTTTTCAACCTCCTGAAGAATGCGGCCAAGGCCAGTAGCCCGGACGGAGGGATCGTCGTTCGCCTGGAGGTCGATAATGAGTTGCTCATTCAGGTCATCGACCACGGGGTTGGGATTAGTACGGGCTTGAAATCCAAGATATTCGAGCCTTTTATCACCAACGATCACGACGGCACGGGATTGGGCCTGAGCATCTGCCGACAGGTTGTCCAGATGCACAAGGGCACCATTGACTGCGAGGATACACCGGGAGGCGGCACCACCTTCACCATCAGGATACCCAAGAGCCAAGACGATCCAACCGCAAGCGTTCTCCCCGCATAAAACCGAATGATATTTGTGTCTATTTCGACATGAATTCAAAGATATAGTTCTCTATCGCAGAGCGGTGACCCTCAATTCAGCGCTGCAATTGTCTTGGTGACAAGCGCCGTTGCACTCAGGTATACTAGTAAAGTTCGCAGGTTTCTCAGGAGGAGAGGCATATGAACGATTGGATCGTGATGAACCCCGACATTCTCGGAGGAAAACCCTGCATCAAGGAAACTCGAATATCAGTCGAGTTCATCCTGGAACTAGTGGCCAGCGGCGCCACACGGGAGGACATCCTCCAGAAGTATCCACAGATCACGGCCGAGGGTCTATCAGCTGCTTTACAATACGCCGCTCGTGCCATGAGGAATGAAGTTATCCGGGACATCAAGGTCACCGGATGAGACCTCTGGATTTTCCCCTGCTCGCCGACGAAAACATCCATCCCACAGTCGTAAACCGACTTTCAACCCAGGGGAAGAATATTGTTTCCTGCATAAATAAAGGTCTTGGAGGCAAGACCGATGTGGAGATCCTTCGCTATGCGACTTTGCAAGGCAGAGTCGTACTGACCCATGACTCGGATTTCGGAAGACTCACCATTCGGTCCGGTGAGCCTTTCGTGGGGATTATCTACTTGGGGCCGGGTCACATCGAGCCTGTGTTTACAATGGAAACGCTGATATCTCTGGAATCAATGGTTGATACCATCCCACCCTTTCTCATTGTCGCGAAACGAAAGAACGAAACTGTCCGAATTCGGCTTCGAACGCTTTCTTGAAAGCAGAGGGTCATTCGCACCTTTTCGGACTCTTTTCGATCCAGCTTGCCACCTACACCGGCCGCGGGACCACCCGCGGGAGGCCGGTAGAAGTAATCATAGTAAACGCACCACATTATCAGGATCCGCTGAAAATGTGGGCCAGCCGACGGAATGAGGAGTCCGAGAAATAACGGATCAACCTCAAGCGCCAGACCCCGTAAACCGCTATTCTTCAATTGAAAAGACGTTGGTCAGGAGTATCAGTGCGATTGGGTGGAGGAACATACCGTGGATCTTCAGCTTGCCGGAGCACATTTTTTTCAACATGTCCAGGCCGCTTGCGGAGAAGATGTTGGGCAGGCCGGCGGCCAGGGAGACGGCGGAGAGGCTCAGCAGGGTTTCGGAGTCGGCGATTATGTGGAGATCGGTCTTGCCGACGATGCCGTCGTAAACCATGCAGCTTCCCCGGTTGAAAAACATGGTCAGATTCATCTCGGCGTCGGGGGCGGTGATGGCCACCACCGCCTTTAATTTATCAAAATACTTGGTCTTTTCCGGGTTCTGCTCCATGTTCTGGTTGATCAGGTCGGCCATCATGACGGCCATGCCGTTCTCCCGGGCCTTCTCGTCGACGATCACGGGTGTGGTCACGGCGGCTCCTTTCATAATACCTTGCGCAGGATCTCGACGATGTCCTGGGGCTCGAAGACCGGCTTGGGGCTGTAGATGATGGTCCCGTCGGTCATGGCCACGTCGGCCAGGCCGGCCAGGGCATCTTCGGTAACACCATAATCGCCGAGACGATCGGTCAGGCCGATGGCCTCGACGAACTGTTCCATCTGGTCGGCCGCCTTATTGCCGGCCTCCTCGGCGCTCATTCCCGACGTGTCGATTCCCATCGCCACAGCGACCCGGGCGAACTCCACCGCGGAGACGTCCATGAAGTAGCGCATGGTGTGGGGCAGCAGGATGGCATTGGCGGTGCCATGGTGAACGCCGTGCCGCGCGCCCAGGGTGTGGGCCATGGCGTGGTTGAGACTGCACATGGCGTTGGAAAACGCCGTACCCGCCATGTTGGCCGCGATTTGCATCCGGCCGCGGGCCAAGAGATCGTCGGGTTTTTCCAGGCACCGGGGCAGGTAGTTGGTGATGATGCGGATGGCCTCGATGCCGTAGGCGTCCGAAACCGGCTGACCCAGCGAGGAGATTTGGCATTCCACCGCGTGGCTCATGGCATCCATGCCGGTGGCGGCGGTGAGCTTGGGGGGCAAACCGGTTAGCAGGGTCGGGTCGAGAATGGCCAGGTTGGGATGCAGGTGGAAACTGCCGATGAAGGTCTTCTGCTTGCGCTCGGGATCCTTGATCACCGTCACCATGGTCATCTCGGAGCCGGTGCCCGCGGTGGTAGGAATGGCGATGTGAGGGGTCTGCGGACCCTCCAGGGCATGATAACCCTCGTGGTCGAGGATCTTGCCGCCCTCCTTCAGGACCACCGCGATGCCCTTGGCCGTATCGATGGCGCTGCCGCCGCCCAGAGAGATCAGCGAATCGGCGCCCTGCTCCCCGGCGTAGACGGCTCCCGCGTCCATGGACGCAGCGGTGGGATCGGGTATGACGCCGGTGAAGACGCCGGCCAGGAGCGGGCCCAGGGTCTGCTTGACCCGATCGAGCAGGTCGGTCTTCTCGGCCAGGAAGCTATCGGTGATCACCACCGCCTTGGAAAGACCCATCTCGCCCGCATAGGTCCCCAGGTCGGCAACCACGTTTACCCCGAAGGCCACCTTGGGCGTGTGGGCGTAAACGAAGTTCAGATCGGCGTCGTAGCGCATCGAAGTCTCCGCTACTCGTCTAAGAACTTGGTATCGATGCTGCCGGTCAGCTCGACTAAAACCTGGGCGGCCTTTACGAAGCGCACGATGATCGGCAGGTTGCCCTTCAACTTGAGCTTGCCCTGCATCATCCCCTTGATGGGATCCAGCTCCTTGCGCATGACCGCCTTCCACTGGGAGTACGACCCGGTGAGGCAGAAGGGCTGCTGTTTGGCCTCGTCCACGGTCGAGATCCAGGCCTTGCGGCACTCGCCCTGATGAAGCTCCAGGATGAAGGCGGTGTCTTCTTCGAGACCCACCACCGGATCCTTGGGAACCACGAAGGCGATGGCCCCGTGGGTCCAGTCCTTGCCGGCTTCCTTGTACTCGGCGCTGGTGTTGATCGCATTCTGATAGGCTGCGGTCCATTCTTCGCCCGGAAAGTCAATAGGCATGATACCTCCCTGTTTTTTGACGCTGGAGTCAAATCGTGACTCGACATTGTGTCCATCGCTCCCCCACGTTGTCAACCCCCGGGTCAACCCCAAGATCTCCCACCCTTCTTTTCCCGGGACGCCAGATCGTTTTGCAAATCAAGGAGCTGCACTGAAGTCGAGCGGAGGCGTGGTTCGGAACGTCGAGCATCGACTTCGGTGCTGCGACGCGGAGTTGCAGAACGAGGTGGTGGATCCGGGCAACCCCATTGACGGCGCCGGGGTCCGCTGATATCAAAGTCTAGGAAGGGAGGACATCGTGATCCCGAGGTACACCAGAGAAGCAATGGGCCAGATCTGGACGGACCGGACCCGGTTTCAGATCTGGATGGAAGTGGAACTTTTCGCGGCCGAGGCCATGGCCCAAGCGGGGCTGATCCCCGACGACGTAGCCAAGAAGCTGCGGGATTCCGCCTGGGAGATCACCGACCGGGACACCGACGAGATCCTGAAGATCGAGTCGGTCACCCGCCACGACGTCATCGCCTTCTTGACCCACCTGGAAAGGCGCATGGGGCCGGAAGCCCGGTACCTGCACATGGGAATGACCAGCTCGGACGTTCTGGACACCGCCCTGGCCGTGCAGCTCAAAAGGGCCGGAGACCTTTTGCAAACCGACCTCGACGAGCTCCAGAAAGCGGTGAGAGCGCAGGCGGAGCGGCACAAGAACACCCAGATGGTGGGACGCACCCACGGGATTCACGCCGAGCCCACCACCTTCGGGCTGGTTCTGGCCGTCTGGTACCAGGAGTTGGGAAGACATCGCCGGCGACTGGAGGCGGCGCGGGAGAGCGTGGCTACGGGGAAGTGCTCCGGGGCGGTGGGGACGTTTTCACATCTGCCCTTGTCGGTAGAGGAGAAGGTCTGCCGGCGGCTGGGTCTGGCTCCGGCGCCGATCTCCAACCAGGTGGTGCAGCGCGACCGGCATGCCGAGTTCTTCTGCACACTGGCCAACCTGGGCGCAACCATCGAGAAGATATCCGTCAACATCCGCCACTTCCAGCGCACCGAGGTCGGCGAGGTCTCCGAGTCTTTCAAGAAAGGTCAGCGGGGATCGTCGGCCATGCCCCACAAAAAAAACCCCATCGGCACCGAGAACCTCACCGGCGTGGCCCGCCTGCTGCGCTCCTACGCCATGGCCGCCTTGGAAAACGTAGCCCTGTGGCACGAACGCGACATCTCCCACAGCAGCGTCGAACGAGTCATCGGCCCCGACGCCACCATCCTGTGCGACTACGCCCTGGCCCGCATGACCCGGATCGTGTCCGGGATGGTCGTTGACACCGAGCGCATGCAGCGTAACCTGGAGCTAACCGGTGGGCTGGTTTACAGCCAGGGAGTCTTGCTGGCGCTGGTGCAAACCGGGATGAAGCGGGAGCAGGCTTATGCAGTGGTGCAGAAAAATGCCCTGGAGTCCTGGGACACCAAGAAACCGCTGAAAGATCTACTGCTTTTAGACCGGCAGGTGGTCGAGCAGCTTTCGAAAGAAAGGATCGAACGCTGCTTCGATCCGGCGGTGGTCTTGTCCAGGACAGACGAGATTTTCAAACGAGCCTTTGGCGAGCCTCAGGCCCAATAATAATAGGAAAGCGGTGCCATATGGGCACGAACGAGGAACAGAATAGCGGCGAGTGCATCTCGGGTAACCTGGCCGTTTGCGCCTTTATTGAAAGATCTCATCTCTTCAAGAGATTGAAGAAAGAGGATCTGACGGCGCTCTACGAGGCCGGCAAGCTCAAAAGCTTCAAATCAGGGGAAGTGATCGTTGGCGAGGGGGACACCGGGAACTCGATGTTCTTGATCGTGACCGGAACGGTCCAGGTGATCACCGGCCCCGAGATGACCCCGGTGAAACTGGCCCAGCTTAAAAGAGGAGCCTTTTTCGGGGAAGTCTCCTTGCTGACCGGTCGGCCCCGCACGGCCACGGTCGTGGCCGTCAACGACGTGGAGCTGATCGCCTTTTCAAAGCAAGCCATGGAGCCAATCCTGCGCAAGTACCCGCGAGTGCGCAAGCTGATGCAGGTGGTGATGGAAGGCCGAGTGCGCATGACCATCGAGAAATCGAAAGATCCGACATGAATCCGATGGCATATCAAGTGACTAGAAGCGGCCCGTTCGGCACGGTGCTGCTATGCCTGTGTCTGGGTTTCTCTTTCCCCGCCGCGGCCCAGGAGATCGAGCTTTCGGGCAAGTGGGCCTGCAAGCTGGGCGTCATCCGGCTCCACCAGAAAAACAAGAAGGTCACCGGTAAGCTGATCTGGGCCAACCGGAAAACCTGCCCGTTCAAGCGCGGAGACCAGGTCCTCAAGGGGGTGCTGCTGGAAGACTCGTTGAGCGGTCAGTGGCGTTACTGCCTGAAGGGAGACGAGTGCCGGGGGGATAAGTGGGCCCCGGTGGTCATGCTGGTGGCACGGGCCGGCAAGGTGCTTTCCGGAGCGGCGCATTTCAAGGCCACCAAATGCGGCATCGGGGGAAAGAGCCGGGGCGACGGAGTGGTGGTGCGCAAGCTGAGGCGTAAGCCCAAGCCACCGTCGCCCAAGGATGCGGGGACGGAAGTAGCTAAAGCCGCGGAAAAACCGGGGCTGGTGGACGAGGACGGGCAACCCCTGGAGGAGGAAGTCCAGCCGCCGGATCCTGGGAAATACGAGAAGAACGCGGGGACCTGGCGAGAGAACATGGAACAGGCGGTTTTGCACATGGGTTCGGGGTTCTTCGAGCGGGCGCGGAAGAACTTCAAAGTAGCCACCCAATTGGATCCGACGCGGCCGGAGGCATTCAGCGGAATCGGGGTGACCTACTACGCCCGGGGGGACTACGAAGAGGCGCTGAGGTGGTACAAGCAGGCACTGGAGGTGGATCCCAACTTCGGGGATGCCTACTACAATATGGCTTGTATTTACTCGTTGCTGAAAAAGAAGGCGTTGGCGTTTCGGTATCTGCAAATAGCAACATTGAACGGGTATGCGGAGTATCAGGCCATGGAGACGGATGAGGATCTCAACAACTTACGGGGGGATAAGCGCTATTTGGAAATACTCAAGCAGATGAGAAAGACCCCAATCCGCCACCGGCGCCCTTGAGATCGTAAACATTCGGTAAACCCGTCGGCCTTTGCGGCGAACGGTGGCTGATTCTTCTGTGAAGGGCGCGGTCAAGCGCAGAGCACGTGGCGAAACTCGGTGGTAAGGG